>DATCEJ010000123.1:0-4071 GCA_036510135.1 Roseiarcus sp.
TGGCGATGGGCGGGCTCGGAATCTTCAACACGGCGCTTGCCTATTACGTCTATTTCCGGCTCGTGAACGAGGAGGGACCGACCTTTGCGACCCTCAACAACTATATCGCGCCTCTGATCGGAATCGTCGGCGGAGCGATCGTGCTCGCCGAACCGATCGCGCCTTCAGCTTGGGCGGGACTGGCGCTCGTGCTGGGTGGAGTCGCCCTCACCGGCGGGTCGCTGCGGCCAGCTAAAGCGCATTTGACCGGCGCGGCAACGAGCAGCGCTCGCTCGAACTGATCGGGGACGCCTCATCGCAGGCTCTGATACGATTTCTACTGCCCTGATTTCTCGCCGGCTCGCCGGACCGTCCTGGATTCAAAAAATAGCAACAAATATACATTTTGCTATATACAGAATATGGTGGTACTATAGGCTTCAGATGGGGCCTTACGGGCCGATCCCGACGAGCGCTGCGGAAGGCAAAGATGGTCCAGAGCGCTGCGACCGGCGGATATCATGGCGGGCGGACCTCCTGGCGCCAGGGCGCCAAGTCCAGGAACCAGAGCTGCGCCGTGGACAAAAAAACACACCCAAATCTTTGAAAAGATGGAGTCGAAGCCAAGGTGCAAAGCAACGGCGAAGGCCCCGTGCACGGGTGCTCTGGCCGAGATCGCCTATCGCCTGCCCTTGAGCGCATCGGCGAGCGACCTCGTCGCTGAACCTGGCTCGAGCGGCCTTGGCTGGCTCTCATGCGGCGCCCAGGCCGCGAGCCAGACGAGATCGAAGGTCGCGCGCAGACGCCCGTCCGGATCGGCGAAGCGCTCGGCGTAGACGGCGGCGGCGCGCAGGAGGACTTCGCGACGCAGCGGTTTGCGGCTGCGCGCCTGCAGCCCGTTCGCGGCCCCCATAGCGCGGAGGTCGGCGAAAAGCGCGAACATGTCCGGGTAACGGACGATTGCGCGATCGAGATCGACGACCGGCAGCGCCAGGCCCGCGCGCTGCGCCAGGCCCCCGAGAGCGCGCACGTCGACGAAGGGCGCAACGCGTGGCGACGCGCCGCCGAGAATCTCGCTCTCCGCGATCGTCAGGCTTTGTCTGAGCTCGGTCAGTGACTCGCCTCCGATCATCGCCACGATCAGGAGACCATCGGCTTTCAACGCGCGCCGCATCTGGATCAAGGCGCCCGGCAGATCGTTCACCGTCTGCAGAGCGAGCAGCGAAACGGCGAGATCAAGGCGATCGTCGGCGAATGGAAGGCGCTCGACATCGCCGACGGCCGGCAGAAAATCGCCATTTCCCCGGCTCGCCTCGGTTGGGGCGAGCCGGATAACGCAATCCACTTGTCCCGAAGCCGCGAGCGCGGCCGCGCCATGCGGGCCAGGCGAGCCGAAATCGCCGGCAAGGGCGAACCGCCTTTTGACCAGCGACACCCGATCGCGAAGGTCCTCGGCCGCCCTGGCGAGCAGGAAATCCGCCTGAGCCTGCCCACTGGCGCGCGCCCAGGCGCGATCGAGGCGCCGATTGATCAAACCTCGATCGAATATCTGCGGCGGCGCCGGATCCGACATGGGCGCTCCTTATGCGCCAGAGAGCCCCTCGCGCAAAGCTTCTGTTCGCGCTAACTTGGCACACATGGACGCCTCTTCGGCGCTGGACGCGGATGGAGCCCACGGCTCGCCCTGGGCGCGCCGCGCCGGCGCGCTCGCCTTCAGCCTGGCTCACGCCGCGCTCGATGCGCTTTATCCGCCGACGTGTCTTGCCTGCCGCGCCGCCACGGACAGGCACGGCGCGCTCTGCCCGCGCTGCTGGAGCGCGATGCGCTTCATCGAGCGGCCCTTTTGCGAGCGCCTCGGCACGCCGTTCGAGCAGGATCTCGGCCAAGGCCTCATCTCGCCGCAGGCGATGGCCGATCCACCGGCGTTCAGCCGGGCCCGGGCGGTGGCGAGGTTTGAGGATGGGCCGGCTCGCACGCTTGTGCACCGGCTCAAATATTCGGACCGCGCGGAGCTCGCCCGGCCGATCGCGAGTTGGATGGCTCGCGCGGGGGTCGACATTCTGGCCGAGGCCGACCTCCTGGCCCCGGTGCCGCTGCACGCCCTGCGGTTGTGGCGACGGCAGTTCAACCAGGCCGCCGCGCTGACGACGGAGATCTCCCGCCGGACGGGAAAATCGTGCGATCTGGCCGCGCTACGACGGGTCAAAGCGACGCGCAGCCAGGTCGGCTTGAGCCGAGCGCAAAGGGCGGAAAATGTGCAGGGCGCGTTCCGAATCGGCGAGGACGCGCTGGTGCGGGGGCTCAATGTCGTGCTGGTCGACGATGTCTTAACCTCGGGCGCCACCGCCAACGCCGCTTCCAGAGCGCTGTTGAGGGCGGGCGCAAAGCGGGTCGACGTGCTTGTTTTCGCGAGGGTTGTTACAGCCGCCTGACTGCACATATAGTAATGGAGAATGCGCGGATTGACGCATCGAGGATCTTTCGATCGTGCCCCTTGTCGTCATCTACACCAAGTCCACTTGTCCCTTTTGCCACGCAGCCAAGGCGCTGTTGCGCGACAAGGCGGCTCCGTTCGAGGAAATCGGCGTTGACGGGGACCGCGCTGCGCAGGCGGCAATGGCGGCGAAGGCGAACGGCCGCTGGACGGTGCCGCAGATTTTCATAGGCGACACCCACGTCGGCGGCTGCGATGATTTGCACGCGCTCGAGTCGACAGGCGAACTCGATACGCTTCTGGCAGGCTGAACGATGATCAAATATGCGCTCGGCTGCGCCGAAGGACACGCATTCGAGAGCTGGTTTCCGGACAGCGTCGCGTATGACAAGCAACGCAAACGTGGCTTTGTCGCCTGCCCCGAATGCGGTTCGACCCGCGTCGACAAAGCGATAATGGCCCCTGCTGTCGTCGGCGGCGAGCGTACGGCGCCTGCCGTGGGACCGGAGATCCTCGTCGATGATCGCCGCCGCCAGGCGCGCGAGTTCTTCCTCCGCATGCGCCGCGAAATCGAGGCCAACACCGACGACGTGGGCGCCAAGTTCCCGCAGGTCGCGCGAGCCATTCACCTCGGCGACGAGCCGGAGCGTGCGATCCGCGGACGCGCAAGCCTCGCGGAGGCCAAGTCGTTGCTGGAGGACGGCGTCGGCGTGCTGCCGCTTCCGATGCTGGAAGACGAGCTCAATTAATCTGGCCGCTGGCCAGCAGCTCCGGCCGCTCGTCGAACCCTTTTCTGTTTGGGATCGCGTGGTTCGTTACTTCTCGGAGAGGCGAAACTCCTGCGCCTCGATAATTGTCGTGCCGATCATCGTCCGCACCGAGACCCGGAAGGGGATCAGCACGTGATCGCTGGCGATCGGCGCCAGCCAGACCTCCAGGTCCTTGTTGTCAGCCATGAACTTGGTCGCCGGCCGATTGCGGCTATGGCCGGAGATCGGAACGTAGCGGGCAGCACAGACTGCCACCGGCCCGTCGTAACCCTTCGCCGACACTGTGCGCTCGCCGACATAAGTGAGGTTGACGTTGAACCGCGTGTAACCGTCAAAGATAGACACCGTGCGGTTGCACGCCGCCGGTGACAAGATTGGCCCCGAGGCCGGCGCCGGGAGGATGACCGCGCCGACCGGGTCGACGACGTTGCGCTTGTCGCCGGGTCCAAGCGGAACTCGATCCGGCTTATCCTGAAACGGCGGAGAGATGTCGATGCCGGTGACTTTGTTGTCGGCAAGCACCATGCGAATCGTGCGCGTCATGTGCGAATCTGAGGCGATGGTGGCGAAAGTCGCTGGCGACACATGTCCCTGGACAATCGCGCCCTTGCCCGCAGAGGCGCCGTGCGCATTGGTGAATAGCTTGGCGAGACCAGTCAATTTGGCATCGCCTGCGATCGTGTAGCTCGTCGGGGTGAGATCGGCGTTAAGGTTGACCGAGCCGATCGGAAGGCCAACCAATGACACCCTATAAGTCGCGTGCAGCACGTCGGCGCGCGCGCCCACGGTCCAGACAAGCGCGGCCGTCATCCCGACAGCCGCCAGTCGCAAGCGGGCCTGAGGCGATCGCGGCGCCATCGTTTCCAATCTCCAGATTCGGTGTCTGCA
>DATCEJ010000124.1:0-2675 GCA_036510135.1 Roseiarcus sp.
CGCCCCGCCGGCCGCGGAAGCCTCCGTCTCTCTCGCCCGCCCAAGCCCGCCATCCAGATGCGCCAAGGCGGCGGCCACTTCCCGGCGTTGCTCGCCGCTCAGCCGCCCAACGCATGAAATCCAGACAGAAAACTCATCGGCATTCATCGAATCAAGCTCCTCAAGCCCGCCCCAGCCTAATCCATATCAACAGGTATCGCTATAAGCGCCACCTCGGGCTTTCACCGCGACCGCCAATAGCTCTGTGGACTTCATAGGTCCAGACGGCGCAAACGCCGGAGGCATGGGCTTCGCTGAATATGATGGGACGTCAGCAGGGCTTGGGGCTATGGAGGGTCCAATAGAAGGCGTTTCCGTTTCGGGAACCGCGTCGGCGTTGGATGTCAATGCATACGAGGGTGCTTCGCCATTGGAAATCTCCTATTCGTGGTCGGGCGGGACCAGCTATTCGATCACGCCGTCTGACGGCTTCGGTGTTGGCGGCTTTACACAAGGATCCGCAAATTTCTCCGTCGTCTATACCTATGCGCCAACTGCCCCTGTCCCCGAGCCCTCCACTTGGGGGCTCATGCTGGTCGGTTTTGCAGGCCTCGGCTTCCTGGGCTGCCGCGGCTCGCGGAAGCGTGGCGGGCGCGCCGCCGCATCAAGCCGCCCCCTACGCTCGCGCGCGGACGTTGACGCAGCGTTCCGCGACCGAGCCGCGTCTTAAATTCCGGTGCAGCAAACCGCACCCGCCGGCCAAAGGCCCCTGGTGGTCAGAGAGGCGCCTGGGGGTGAGCAGCGTCGGCCGGAGGCGATTGGCCGAGCGAGGACGAACCGGTCTTGGCGTCCCATCCGCCCGGCGGCGCGGCGACCTCGTTTGCGGTTGGATCAGGCTTTGCAGCCTTGAATTTCATGAACGCCGCCACTGCCGTGGCGAGCGAGACCGGATCCATCCCGCGGCCAATTTCGTCGCGCTTCGTGACGGCGTCCGCGTCCCCCTGCTGAGCAGCAAGTGCGAACCAGAGCCACGACTGCCCGAGGTCCTTTTCGACACCGAGCCCGCGCGCGCAAAGCATCGCGAGATTGTACTGGCTGTCGCGGACGCCGAGTTCGGCGGCCCTTCGGAACCATTTCACCGCTTCGGGATAGTTTGGCGCGCCCTCGCCGGGCTCGGCGCTCATGACCGCGAGGTTGTGCGCGGCCCGTGCATTGCCGGCCTCAGCCGCCTTCAGGTACCAGCGTTTGGCAGCCGCCGGATCACGGGTCACGCCAATTCCCTTCTCGTACATCGCGCCAAGCCGATACTGCGCCGGGGCAAGGCCGAGCGAGGCGGCGCGTTCGAACCACCGGGCCGCCGCGGACTGATCCTTCGGCAGTCCCCGACCTTCGAACAGACGCATCGCGAGTTCGTATTGGGCATTGGGCTGACCAGCGGTGGTCGCGTCGCGCAAGGATGCAGAAATCCCGAGCGGGATCGCCGGCAAGAGCTCGCCCGCGGAAGACCTGCCTGGCGGGGCAAGCTCGAGCCCGTCTGGCTTGACCGGGGGTTGAGCAATCGATGCGGTCGGCGCCACATCGATCGCTTCGCCGCGGGACTTGATCCCGTCGCTAGCGCCCGATGGCTTACCCTTCGGCGCGTCAAGCTTAGCGGTATTGAACGCTTGTCCCCCCACGTCGGAGCGCTGCAGAAATGGCGCCCGCACGCCAACCATTCGAACGGCCAGCGTCGTCGCGATCGCGATCGCGATGCCGAGCAGCACTGTGCGTTTGTGGTTGGCGTAGAAGGCCCTCGCTGATTGAACTCCGCGCGCCGCAAACTGCACCCTTTCTGAACTGGCTAGGCTCTGCACCACGCCGCTGTTGAGTGCGGCGTTGCTCTCCGCCAGCGCCGCCTGCGCGGCGCGTCGTGCAGCGGCGATGTGGATGCTCACGGCGGGATTGGTCTTAGGCCCGATAAGCTGGGCGAGATCACGGGCTTCGCGCGCGCGCTGCGGCGCCCGCCCGCCGGGCTCGATGGGGAAGTCCTCGCCATCGTCGGCCGGCGGAGAGGGCGGATCGTCGGCGCTTGCTGGTTTGGCTTGGCTCGTGCGCTGCGGCGTGGCTTCCGGTCCAACGTCGGCGCTCGGCGAGGCGGAACTCGTACGTGGGGCGGGGCTTGTCGACCTCGCTGGCGGCAGCAACTCCTCGTCGACGTCGTCGGCTGCGAGCTCGCTCTCGATGCTGGTGAGGCGCGCGCCGAGCATCTCCAGAATGCTTTGCAAATCCGCGAGACGCACTTGCGTGCGCTGATCAGCGTCCGCCTGTTCAGATCTGAGTCCAGCCAAATGCGCGCCCAGCGCATTGTTGATGGCGGCCGAACTCTCCGCGGCGATCGAGCCACTGGCCCGGTCGGCCTCGCTCAACTTTTCAAGAAGCTGCTGAACGGCAGGCGGCACATCATCGGCTCGATTGCTCGTCGCGGCCAGCGCGTCGATGCGATCATAGATCGTGTCGATCTGCTGGGCGATGGCCTCCAGGTCGACCTGGCGGGCGCTCACGTTATGAAGTCGGCGAACGACCTCGTCGGCGACCTGCTCGACGACCTCACGATCGACGGGCGCAGCCGCGTTTGCCTCCAACTTGGCTTCGAGCGAACGCAGCAGTGTCTCGATCGGATTGAGGTCAACCGGAGAGGCGATCGCGCCCAGTCGCGC
>DATCEJ010000125.1:0-3242 GCA_036510135.1 Roseiarcus sp.
GGGCGATGGCGTTGATGTGGATCGGCGCGTTGGTCGAGCCGCCGATGGCGCTGTTGACGACGATGGTGTTCTCGAACGCCTCGCGCGTGAGAATGTCCGAAGGCTTCAGGTCCTCCCACACCATTTCCACGATCCGCTGGCCGGTCCGGTAGGCGATCTGGCCCCGCTCGCGATGGGGCGCAGGGATCGCGGCGCAGCCGGGCAGGCTCATGCCGAGCGCTTCCGCAAGCGAGTTCATGGTCGAGGCCGTGCCCATCGTGTTGCAATGGCCGATCGAAGGCGCCGACGAAGTGACGATCTCCATGAATTCTTCATAGTCGATCTTGCCTTCGGCAAGGTCGGCGCGCGCCTGCCAGACGACGGTGCCCGAGCCGCTGCGCTGCCCATGGTGCCAGCCGTTGAGCATGGGTCCGCCGGAGAGGACGATCGCGGGAATGTTGACCGTCGCCGCCGCCATGATGCAGGCCGGTGTCGTCTTGTCACAGCCGGTCGTGAGCACGACGCCGTCGATGAAATAGCCCATCAGGATTTCGACGAGGCCGAGATAGGCGAGATTGCGGTCGAGCGCCGCGGTCGGGCGCTTGCCGGTTTCCTGAATCGGGTGCACCGGAAATTCGAACGCCAGCCCTCCCGTCGCGGTGATGCCGTCGCGCACGCGCTTCGCGAGTTCAAGGTGATGGCGATTGCAGGGCGAAAGATCGGAGCCGGTCTGCGCAATGCCGATGATCGGCTTGCCGGAGCGCAATTCGCCTGGCGTCAGGCCGAAATTGAGGTAGCGCTCGAGATAGAGAGCGGTCATTCCCGGGTTGTCCGGATTGTCGAACCATTGCCGGGATCGCAAGGCCCGCTTGCCGTCGCCCTTGGAGCCGCCATTCGAATGGGTCTTGGATTTATCGGCCATCGATCTCGTTTGCCTCCGTGGCGCATGTTCAAGTTCGTCGCGCCGGCGCTGTCACGCCAGTATGAACCCAATCGCGGAGCGAATTCAATGTTTCGCTTGGCGACCCAGCTCCACGCCCTTAGCGTGTCTCGGATGGATTGCGCCTCACATCGCGAGCGGCGACACGCCAAACAGCCAGAGATGCAGGCCGCCGATCAGCAGCGCGTAGACGACCAAACCGGCGACGACGGCGCCCGCGGTGGCGCCGAGCTCAGGCGCCGGATAGACGATTCCGTTCCGCTTGTCTCGGGCGTAGCTGGTCGCGAGATCGGCGGCCGACCAGACGAGGAAGGCGCCGAACAGGAGCAGATCCGCAGCCGATCCGTTGGCGAGGAGGTGGCCCACGCTCCACACCAGCACCGCCCACAGCATCGGATGATGGACCACAGCCGTAATGCGGCTTCGCTTGAAGAGAAAGCTCGCGAACAGAATCAGCGCGATCAGCATCAGAAGCATCGTGATGTGCCGAGCTCCGGCCGGCGGCGTCCAAAGTTGGGGAGCGTCATAGCGCGCTCGCGCGAATCCCCACACGATCAGCACGAAACCGATCGCTGAAATCAGCGAATACATACCTTTCCACGGCCCCTCGCCGAACCGCGCGATCGCTCTTTCGCGACCGCTCTCGGACACGATGCGCGTCGAGTGAAGGCCAAGAAAGAGGACGAGGCCGAGGATCAAAATCGTCATGAACAGTCCGCCTTGAAACCAGCATCGTTCGTTAGCCACGAAGGTTAGGCGCCCATTGACGACGAAGGCAAGACCTGCGCGTCCTTGCGCCATCAGGGATCGGGTCGCATGAAAGCGGACCGCGCTTATGGAGTGGCCCGCAATGACCTGGTCCGCCGCCCAGTATGTCAAATTCGAACACGAGCGCACGCGTCCGGTCCATGATCTCGTGGCGCGAATTCCGAACGCTGAAGTTCTCAGCGCCGACGACATTGGCTGTGGTCCCGGCAATTCGACCGAGGTGCTGCGGGAACGCTACCCGGGCGCGCACATCATCGGGGTCGATTCGTCGCCCGACATGGTCAAGGCGGCGCGCGCTCGTCTGCCTGACATCGCCTTCGAGGTCGCCGACATTGGCGAATGGCGTCCCAAGGCGCCGCTCGACGTGATTCTCGCCAATGCGGTGCTGCAATGGATTCCGGATCACGAGACGCTGTTGCCGGCGCTGATCGCCCAGCTCGGTCCGGGCGGAGCGCTCGCGGTGCAAATGCCAGACAATCTCGATGAGCCGTCGCACCGGCTGATGGGCGAGGTCGCAAGCAACGGCCCCTGGGCGAGGAAGCTTAAGGAGGCGACAGGCGCTCGCACCGAGCGCCATCTCGCGGACTGGTATTTCCGCTTGGCTCGCGCCCATGCGCCGCACGTCGATGTCTGGCGCACGACTTACTTTCATCCGCTCGCCGGCGCGCGAGCGATCGTCGAATGGCTGAAAGGAACCGGACTTCGCCCGTTCCTGGATCCACTCGATGAGAGCGAGCGAGACGCTTTCCTTGCACGCTACGAAGAGGCGATCGCCAAAGCCTATCCCGCTGAGCGGGACGGAACCGTTCTTCTGCCGTTTCCAAGGCTGTTCGTGGTCGCCGCGCGCTGAGCCTCAATTTGCGCGTTGCGCTTGGGAAAGATAGCGTGGGGGCGCCTCGAAGGGAGGACGCCATGCCCAAATATCTGTTCGAAGCGCGCTACAGCGCGGAAGGCGCCATTGGTCTCGCAAAGGAAGGCGGCACGAGCCGCCGGGACGCCGTCAAGAAGCATCTCGAGGATGTCGGCGGCAAACTGGAATCGATGTATTTCGCGTTCGGCGACGTCGATTGTTTCGTCATCGTCGACCTGCCCGACAATGTGAGCGCGGCCGCCCTCTCTCTCGCCGTCAACGAAAGCGGTCTGATCGCGAGCAAGGCGATCGTGCTGTTGACGCCTGAGGACATGGACCAAGCGGGCAAGACAAAGGTCCATTTCCGCGGCCCGGGCAAAAAAGCTCCCACCTGACGCGCTTCCAACGCGCCGGCGCTTCGTGCTATGGCGGCCGGGCTGCACGCGCCCGTAGCTCAACTGGATAGAGTATCGGTCTTCGAAACCGAGGGTTGGCGGTTCGAACCCGTCCGGGCGCGCCAAATTTTTCGGCGACTTTACAAGCCTTGCAATGGATATAAACCGGCGGCGATCCAAAGGGTCTGCCGTGGGTAACGTAGCCCTGGCAAAGCTTGCGCCTCTCAAGCTCGCCGACACCCTCCTTGACTTCTCGCTACCTTGCGGCGTGACCGCCCATCTTGCGAGCGAATTCCGCTCGGTGGCTTAG
>DATCEJ010000126.1:0-4005 GCA_036510135.1 Roseiarcus sp.
CTTCTCCCGGTGGGAGAAGGGCATGCTCCGCTCTCACCAAAGGGCGTTTGGGAGGACGACCGTCCTTCGACCGGCTATCGGGCGAGGAGGGTGACCCCGTCTCCCCCTGGGAGAAGGTGGCCGAAGGGCGGATGAGGGCTACCCCCGCTTTTGCTGCCAATCCGCCGGCAAGGCGTCTTGCGTCATCAGCACGCGCCGATCGATCACGGCGGAAGGCTTCGAGCCGGATCGTAAGATCGACCGCATCGCCCCCGAGCCCCCGTTCGGTCAGCACCACGGCGATTTCACTGGCCGTCCTCGCCTCCCCCTCGCGGGCGGCGTCGACCACCATGCGCGCCAGACGCGGCGGCAGCGCGAGGCTCCCGATTGCGCGGCCCTCGTCGGTGATGCGTCTGTCGCTGTCGAGTGCGCCGATCTCTGTCAAGAGCGCGCGGGCTTCCTTCAGCGTAGCGCGTGGGGGCGGATCGAGAAAGGCAAGCGTCAAGGGGTCGGCGACGCCCCAGAGGGCGCAGTCAAGCGCGAGAGCGGAGAGATCGGCGGAGAGAATTTCCGGCGCGGCGTAGGGCTGGAGACCGCCGTTCGCGGCCTCCTCCCACAGGCGATAACAGATTCCCGGCTCCGTGCGGCCGGCGCGCCCGCGTCGTTGATCGGCGTTCGCCCTGCTGACGCGGACCGTCTGGAGTCGAGTAAGGCCGACATCGGGCTCATAGATCGGCACGCGCATGAGTCCGCTGTCGACGACGACGCGCACGCCCTGAATCGTGAGCGAGGTCTCGGCGATCGAGGTGGCGAGGACGATCTTGCGACGCCCGTCGGGCGCCGGGGCGATTGCGAGATCCTGGGCGCGGCTGTCCAGCGCGCCATAGAGCGGCGCAATGTCGACATCGGGGCGCTTGACGCGCGCTTGCAGAGTTTCGGCGACGCGGCGGATTTCGCCCTGCCCGGGGAGGAAGACGAGGATCGAGCCGCCTTCGTTGTTGAGCGCGTCGAGCGTGACGCGCGTGACCTCGTCTTCGATTCGCGAGCTCGGGTCGCGCCCGACATATCGTGTCACGACGGGGAAGGCGCGACCCTGGCTTTCAATCAGCGGCGCTTCCCCGAGAGCCAAGCGCACGCGCGCGCCGTCCAACGTCGCCGACATGACAAGGAGCCTCAAATCCTCGCGCAGACCTTGCTGCGCGTCGAGCGCGAAGGCGAGGCCAAGGTCGGCGTCGAGCGAGCGCTCGTGGAATTCGTCGAACAGAACGGCGGCCACGCCATCGAGCGTGGGATCGGAGAGAATCATGCGCGTGAACACGCCCTCGGTCACGACCTCGATGCGTGTGCGCTTCGACACGAGGCTCGTCAGCCGCACACGGAGACCTATCGTTTCGCCAACCTTCTCGGCCAAGGTTGCGGCCATGCGGGCGGCGGCGGCGCGGGCGGCGATGCGGCGCGGCTCGAGCAGGATGAGGCGTTTGCCCTTGGCCCACGGCTCGTCGAGAAGCGCGAGCGGCGCGCGCGTGGTCTTGCCCGCGCCCGGCGGCGCGACAAGCACAGCGCTTGAATGTTCCGCGAGCGCCGCGCGAAGCGCGTCGAGTACGTCGTCGATGGGGAGGGGCGACGAAATGCGCATTTGGGGCGGCCCCTCTCCTGTTAGGGAAGAGGGGGTAAGGGTAAGCCGCGCGGCTAAGTCCCGACGGACTGCGTCGTGTTCAGCGTCGCGAGGTCGAGCCTGACTGCCGGGCCCATCGTCGAGGAGACGGCGGCGCGCAGGACGTAATGGCCCTTGGCTCCCGGCGGCTTCGCTTTATTCACCGCGTCCAGGAAGGCGCGAACGTTCTCGGCGATCTTGTTTTCGCCGAACGAGGCCTTGCCGACCGAGCCCTGCACGATGCCGGCCTTTTCGGCGCGGAATTCGACCGAGCCGCCCTTTGACGCGGCGACTGCCGTCTTGATGTCCATCGTCACCGTGCCGACCTTCGGGTTCGGCATGAGCCCGCGAGGGCCCAGCACCTTGCCGAGACGGCCGACGAGCGGCATCATGTCGGGAGTGGAGATGCAGCGGTCGAAGTTGATTTCGCCGCCCTGCACCTGGGCGACCAGGTCCTCCGCTCCGACGACATCGGCGCCGGCCGCGCGCGCTTCCTCGGCCTTGGGTCCGCGAGCGAACACCGCGACGCGCAACGTGCGCCCGGTGCCGTTGGGCAAGTTGACGACGCCGCGCACCATCTGGTCCGCATGTTTGGGATCGACGCCGAGGTTGATCGAAAGCTCGACCGTCTCGTCGAATTTGGCGGTGGCGTTGGTCTTGACCAGCTTGACCGCGTCAGCGAGCGCGTAAAGCTTGGTCCGCTCGACCGCCTCGCGCGACTTGAGCACTCTTTTGCCGTGATGCGCCATCGGTTAGCCCTCCACCACTTGCAGGCCCATCGAGCGGGCCGAGCCTTCGATCATTCTCATCGCCGATTCGATTGTGTCGCAGTTGAGATCCACGATCTTCTTCTCGGCGATCTCGCGCACCTGCTCCTTGGTCACCTGGCCGACGAAGCCGCGGCCCGGTGTCTTGGCGCCGGAGGCCGGCTTCTTGCCGATCTTAAGGTTCGCCGCCTTCTTCAGAAAGAAGGTCACCGGCGGCTGGCGCATCTCGAAGGTGAACGAGCGGTCCTGGTAGGCGGTGATGACGACCGGGATCGGCGTCCCCTTCTCCAATTGCGCGGTGCGCGCATTGAAGGCCTTGCAGAATTCCATGATGTTCAAGCCGCGCTGGCCAAGCGCGGGACCGATCGGAGGCGACGGATTGGCCGCGCCTGCCGGCACTTGCAGTTTGATGTAGCCGGTAACTTTTTTAGCCATGAGGCTGCTCCTTGCGCAGGCCTAAGCCCGTCAGGTCGCCCCGAAGGCTCAAGCCAGGTTTGCAGTTTGTGGTGCGAACGTTTGATCCGGCTGGCGACCGGGCGTTCTCCCACGTTTTCCTTGAAGGCGCGGCGGATAGCAGGTTTGCGCGAGGAGGGCAAGCGCGTAAGATAGTAGACGAGGTCAGGTGATGAGCGACAGCAAATTAGGCGGCACGTCCGTCGGTCGACCGGCAGCCTCGAGTGGACGGTCGGCCACGACATCCTATGACAAGGACGTGATCCTCTGGTCTCAGGAGCAGGCGCGGCTCCTGCGCGCCGGGCGGTTCGCCGAACTCGACGTTGAACATTTGGCCGACGAGATCGAAGACGTGGGCAAAAGCGAAAAGCGCGAACTCGCCAGCCGGATGGCCGTGCTGCTGGCTCATCTTCTGAAGTGGAGCCGCCAGCCGGAGATGAGAACCAACAGCTGGCGCTCTACGATCATCGTCCAGCGCAAGCGTGTCGGGCTGGCGATCAAGGCGACGCCGAGTCTCAAAGCGGTGATGCGCGACCCCGACTGGCGGGAAGACATGTGGCTGGAAGCGCTCGCGCAAGCGCAGAAGGAAACGGGGCTTGCGGCGGAGGACTGGCCTGATCGCTGCCCCTGGACGATGGATCAGGCGGCCAATCAGGATTTCTGGCCGGAGTGAAAGACGACTCCGGGCGAAATCCCCTTACATCCGTCGCCTCAGCAAAACTCTACGGGTAGCGAAAGAAAGCTCAGCTTGCTGCTTCGTCCAGCATCTCCCGCATGCTGAACACCGCCAGGAAACTGATCACGCCAGCCACGGCGATGTAATAGCCGACCCAGGCGACGCCCCCGCGCGCCTCCAGAATCTGCGCCAGCGACGGCGCGAAGGAGGCGCCGAGGATGCCGCCGAGATTGTAAGCGCTCGCCGCGCCGGTGTAGCGGACGGGGACCGGAAAGAGTTCCGGCAGGAGCGCGCCCAGCGGCGCAAAGGTGAGCCCCATCGCGCCCATCGCCAGCGCGAGGAAGGCGAAGACGCCGGCTGTCCCGCCCGAGAGGAGAGCGGGCATCGCCAATCCGACCGCGATGGCGACGACAGCGGAAACAAGCAGGACCGGCCGCCGGCCAAACCGGTCCGCGAGCGCCGCGGAGAGCGGTGTG
>DATCEJ010000127.1:0-7933 GCA_036510135.1 Roseiarcus sp.
ATCCGGCCACGCTCAGGGCGCCCGGGCCCGCGTCCGGGTCCAGTCGAACGACTGGCAGATGAGCCCGCCAAGCACGCAACCGGCTGTAACCAGATGATCGCCGGAGAGCGTCAGCTTTGCCGTGTAGCGCTTCCCATCCTCGGGATTGAACGCCGCCCCGGCCCAAGAATCCTCGCCGTTCGGCTTCATATCGGAAAACAGTCGTTGGCCGATCTTGGCGGCGCCGCCCGATTCCTTCTTCCAGACCAGAAAGCCGCACATGGCGCCGCCTCCGCAAGCTGAGAAGCGAAGTTTGGCGGACCCGTCGTCCCGCAACCATATTCCGGTCAGCTCGCTGGCGATCGCAGGCGGCGCTGACGCCGCGAAGACTGCCAGAGCGACGACCATAGCGCGCGTCATCGTCCTATCCTCGGAAACCATTTTTTGTTGGGAGCAGACAGATTAACCCACAGGCAAGGAGCGGTCAACGCGAGATCTTTATCTAGAATATCGCCGTTTATTTTTTCGAATTGGGACTTTTCAATTTTCCTCGCCTTCGCGCCAAGACCCGCTCTGGTTGCAAAAAGTGGCCAAAGCCGAGCGCGGGAGCCGCTCGCCGGCGCAACGTAAAATCCCATGTGACCCGGTTCGGCATACGGACAAGATTATCAAAGAGTTCTGTTTTGTGCACTAAAATATCGAAGAGCTATGGATTTATCAACGCCATGATCCGCAATCGTGTCATGACAGAGCGCCCGGGGAATTCGGAACGACCAAATATTTCTGGCCCGTCGCGTGTTTGGCGTAGGCGCGGATGACATCGGGCGATACGGCTTGGCCAAGGCTAATTTCGGCCGTGTAGCGGCTGGCGAAAGTGGTCTTGATCTCGCGCGCGGCGCGTGCGCGCAGGCTTTGGGCTTCGTTGGGAGCAAGCTTGGCCAGAAAATAGCTCACGAGCCAACCGCCCACGCCCCAGGCCATGCCCAGGTCGCCCTCGATGATGCGCGGGCTCGGATCAAGGCCGCCGTAGATGTAGACCTGCTTGTGCACCGGCGAACCGTAGCGGCTGTAGGCGGTCAGCTTCCGGCGTAAGACCTGCTCCATCGCGCCCAGGATGGTCGCGGCCATTCGGCCGCCGCCGATGGCGTCGAAGCCGAGGGTTGCGCCCGTTTTCGCGATGGCATCCGCCAGGGCGTCCCGAAAACCGTCGGCTGTGCTGTCGATGATGTAACTCGCGCCTTGAGCGCGTAGCGTCTCGGCCTGGGCGGAACTCCGGACGACGTTCGCAAGCGGAACGCCGTCAGCAAGGCAGAGGCGGTTCAGCATCTGCCCGAGATTGGAGGCCGCGGCGGTGTGAACCAACGCGCTATGGCCCTCGCGGCGCATCGTATCGGTCATGCCCAACGCGGTCAGCGGGTTGACGAAGGCTGACGCGCCGTCCCTTGCTGACGTTCCCTCGGGCAGCACCAGGCAATCGCCCGCCTTCATAATCTTGTAGGTCGCGTAACTCCCTCCGAAAGGCGCAATGGCCACCGCGCGCCCAAGCAACGCTTGCGCGGATGCTCCCGCCTGGAGGACGACACCCGCGCCTTCGTTTCCGACGGGGATGGGGCGGTCGAGCCGCTGAGCTGCAGCGGCGAGGGGCCCTGCGGGAATCTCGGCTTCCGCCCCCGGCGCGCCCGGACTGCCGCCAGCTCGAAGCGTCGCGAGATTCGCCTGTCCGAGCAGAGTCCGAATGTCCGACGGGTTGAGGGGCGCGGCGTCGATTCGAACAACCACCTCGTTTTCGCCAGGGGTGGGAACCGGCGCCTCCGCGATTGAAAGCTTCAAACGGCCGTCGGAGGTGATGAGAGAGCGCAACTCGTGCGCAATAAGAGCGGACATTCGACGGTGTCTCCGGGTCAGGCAAAACATGGATGAGAGAGCGGCATCGTACCAAGCGATGGGCTGCGCCGTCGACGTTCAAATCGAGCCGCTGATCTCGCGCGCCATCGCGCTCGCTCAGACCTCCCTGCGTCGCCGATGCGACTGTTCGGTTTTGCCGTTCCGCTTTTCGGCGCTCACTGGGTGAATGAAATCGATGTTTGCCTGATCGACAAGCTCTTGGCGTCAGCGGCGCATTCCAGGCTCAGATTCGAGCCAAGGTCGTCGGCGAAGAATGTTATCGCCTGTTTCGCGTTGAGTTCGATCCGCACTTTCGGATGCGTCGTCTTTTCAGCCGGCGTCTCGTTATCCGGCTTTGTCCAGATGATCACGGAACAGTTCGCGGGCTTACTGGCGAAATAGTAGCCGATGTAAGACGTGTCGCCCACTTTGTGATGGAACGGGCGGAGCGCTGGATATTCAGTCGCGACTGAGCTCGTTTGACTTGGGGGCGTGGGATCAACGGGGGCGGCCGAACTCAAGCCAAGACTGGCGATAAGGACAAGGGCCGCGATGATAAATTTCATGGCTGTTTCTCCAGATTTTCGAGCAGACCGGTTCGACGAACCTGCCGGCTGCGCGATTTTGCTGAGGGCGCGCGACTAAGGGGCGCGCGGCGCGCTTTGGCGGCTACCCTCGAGCGACGATCAGGCGTTGGCGCCGCCGTCGACGGTCAGGGTCGAGCCGGTGATGTATTGCGCCTTGGGGCTCGCGAGGAACGCAACGGCGTTGGCGATGTCCTCCGGCGCGCCATAACGGCCCAAGGCCATGAACTGGCGGAGCGTGTCCCCAAAGGGCCCCTGGGCCGGGTTCATGTCGGTGTCGATCGAGCCCGGCTGCACGAGATTGACCGTGACGTCTTTGGGCCCGAGCTCCCGCGCCAATCCCTTTGTGAACGCGGTCAAGGCCGACTTCGTCGCCGCGTAGACGCTCAGCACCGACGCCGGCACGCGGTCGGCGAAATAGCTGCCGATGGTGATGATGCGGCCGCCCTTGCCGAGATGGGGGAGCGCCGCTTTGCTGGCGATGATCTGCGCGCGCACGTTGACATCGAGGAGCGCGTCAATGTCGGCGAGCGAGATATCCTTGAGTTCGCCCACGCGCAGGATCCCCGCATTGTTGACCAGAATGTCGAGGCCGCCGAGCGCCGCGACCGTCTTCTCGACCGAGGCTTGAACCGCCGCGGCATCGGCGCTGTCCGCCTGGATCGCAACGGCCCTCAGTCCCGCCGCCTTGATCGCCGCGACGACAGCAGCCGCGCTTTCGGCCGATTTCTCGTAAGTGATCGCCACGTCTGCGCCTTCGTCGGCGAGCGCCTTGGCGATTGATGCGCCGATCCCTCGGCTTGCGCCTGTGACCTAAGCCCGTTTTCCCGTCAGCGTCATTGTCGGTTCCTTTTTTGTAATGATCGACACAGAACTAGATAATGCGTTGATTCCCCGCGTCAAGATAATTATGTGTTGCGCACTACAAAAGAGAATGCGATGGCTTTAATCGGGCGGCCCAGGGAGTTCGATCGCGGCGCGGCGCTAGAGGCCGCGATGCTCGCGTTTTGGCGCAAGGGCTTCGCCGCGACCTCGATGAACGATCTGTGCGACGCGATGGGCGTCCGCTCGCCGAGCCTTTATGCGGCGTTCGGAAGCAAGGAGGCGCTCTACCTCGAAGCGGTCGAGCATTATGTTGAGATTTTCGGCCCCCCGGTCTGGGACAAGCTCGCTGAAGGAGCAACCGCGCGCGCCGGCGTCGAGAATCTTTTGCTCGCCGCGACTGAGAGCCTGCCAGAATCCCACGTGACGCCACCAGGTTGCATGGCGACGCTGGCCGCCGTGAGCGATGAATGGCCAGCAGGAATTGCCGACGTCGTCAGGAAGATCCGAATCGACATGCTGGGCATGTTGCGGGCGCGGCTGGAATCTGGAGTGGCCAATGGCGAGCTGCCGACGACGACGGACATCGAGGCCCTGAGCCGATTTTATCTCAGCGTCTACCAGGGGATGGCCGTCCAGGCGCGGGACGGCGCCGCTGCGGCGGAACTGACAGGCGTCGTGGCGGCGGCAATGGCCGCCTGGCCAGGCGACGGCCGGGCATAACCAGCCTCATTGGGCTCGAGAGTGGCGCGAGGCCCGGCGTCATCCGTGCTCGCCCACGCCGCCGTTGATGCAGAACTCATGCGATAATACAATATTACATATTGAGTTCCGGATACTTTTTAGACAAAAGGCCGTTGGAAAGTTGGCTTGCGCCGGACTCGGAAAACTCCAACAATCGATGGTATGGTGCTCATAACGCCAGGCTTCGCATGGCGTTTCCAAAGGGAGGAATACGTATGAATCTGAAAACTCTTGCCGCCGCGGTCGCGGTCGGGCTTCTGACTGCCGGAAGCGGCGCGTACGCGCAGGATAAAGGCACGATCGGCATCGCCATGCCCACCAAGACTTCTGCTCGCTGGATCGCTGACGGCGACAATATGGTCAAGGTTCTCCAGTCCAAGGGCTACAAGACCGATCTTCAATACGCCGATGACGATATTCCCAACCAGCTCGCGCAGGTTGAGAACATGATCACCAAGGGCGATAAAGTCCTGGTGATCGCGGCTATCGACGGCACGACGCTGTCCAACGCGCTGCAGAAAGCCGCCGACGCTGGCATTAAGGTCATCTCCTATGACCGTCTCATCGTCGGCTCGCCCAATGTCGACTATTACGCGACCTTCGACAATTTCAAGGTCGGCGTGCTGCAAGCCAACAGCATCGTCCACGGCCTCGGCCTCGACGCCGGCAAGAACGGCCCGTTCAACATCGAATTGTTCGGCGGGTCGCCCGACGACACCAACGCCTTCTATTTTTATAACGGCGCGATGTCGGTCCTGCAGCCTTACATCGACAGCGGCAAGCTCGTCGTCCAGTCGAAGCAGATGGGCATGGACAAGGTCGGGACCCTGCGCTGGAAGGCGGAAGTCGCGCAGTCGCGCATGGATAACCTTCTCAGCGCCTATTACACCCAGAAGCGCGTCGACGCGGTTCTGTCGCCCTACGACGGACTCAGCATCGGCATCATCTCGGCGCTCAAGGGGGTCGGCTATGGCACGGCGGGTCAACCCATGCCGATCATTTCCGGTCAGGACGCTGAGATCCCGTCGGTGAAGTCGATCATCAACCACGAGCAGTATTCGACGATCTTCAAGGACACCCGCGATCTCGCAAAGGTTGCGGCCAACATGGTCGACGCTGTGGTTTCCGGGAGCAAGCCGGAGATCAACGATACGAAGACCTACAACAACAAGGTCAAGATCGTGCCGTCCTTTCTGCTGACCCCGGTCACGGTCGACGCGACCAACTGGAAGCCCGCGCTGGTCGACACCGGTTACTACAAGCTTGACCAGCTCCAGTAATCCGGCGCGGTGACGGGAGAGGGCCTTCGCGCCGGTTTTGTCACGCGTGGAAGGCCCTTTTTTCGTTGCCCGCGGACAAGTTCCTATTTGGATGGTCCGACGGACTCGTCGCCCACAATAGCCCATGAGCCTTGCATCATGACTCCTATCCTGGAAATGAGAGGGATCACAAAGGCCTTCCCGGGCGTCATGGCGCTCCGCGACGTCAATCTTTCGGTCCGTGAAGGCGAGATTCACGCGATCTGCGGCGAGAATGGGGCCGGCAAGTCGACGCTGATGAAAGTGCTGAGCGGGGTTTACCCGCACGGCTCCTACGGAGGGCAGATCGTCTTTCAGGGACAGGAGCGCCGCTTCTCGCGCATCGCCGACAGCGAGCATCTCGGCATCATCATCATCCATCAGGAATTGGCGCTCGTGCCGCTCCTGTCGATCGCCGAGAACATCTTCCTCGGCAACGAACCAGCCAAAATGGGCGTCATCGACTGGAGCTTGGCGTTCAACCGGGCGCGGGAACTTCTGCGCAAGGTCGGGCTCAAGGAATCGCCGAATGCGCTGATCACCAATCTGGGAATAGGTAAGCAGCAACTTGTCGAGATCGCCAAGGCGCTGGCCAAGAAGGTGAAGCTCCTGATCCTCGACGAGCCGACCGCCAGCCTCAATGAAACCGACAGCGACGCTTTGCTGAGATTGCTCGTCGAGTTCAAGGCTCAGGGCATCACTTCGATCATCATTTCGCACAAGCTCAACGAGCTGGCCAAGGTAGCCGACCAGATCACCGTGCTGCGTGACGGCGCGACCGTCGAAACCATCGATTGCCAACGCGAGAAGATCAGCGAAGGCCGGATCATCAAGAGCATGGTCGGGCGGGAGATGTCGGATCGTTATCCGCCTCGCGTTCCCCAGATCGCCGAGCGGCTGTTCGCGGTCGAGAACTGGCGCGTCCAACATCCCCTTCACGCGGGACGCGATGTGATCAAGGGCGTCGACCTCCATGTCGGCCGTGGCGAAGTCGTCGGCATCGCCGGATTGATGGGCGCTGGGCGGACCGAGCTCGCCATGAGCATTTTCGGCCGCGCTTACGGACGAAACATCACTGGCCGTGCGGTCATGGAAGGCAAGGAGATCGACGTCTCGACAGTGCAGAAGGCGGTCGCCAACGGCATCGCGTATGTCACCGAGGACCGCAAGAGCCTGGGGCTAGTCTTGAGCGAGGACATCAAGAACAACGTCACGCTCGCCAATCTTCCCGGCATCGCCTGGCGCGGGGTGATCGACAAACACCGCGAGAACCGGACGGCGCAACAATATCGGAGCTTGCTCAAGATACGCTCCTCGGGCATCTTCCAAAAGACGCTCAATCTGTCAGGCGGCAATCAGCAGAAGGTCGTGTTGAGCAAGTGGCTGTTCGCGCAGCCGAAGGTGCTGATCCTCGACGAGCCGACGCGCGGCATCGACGTCGGCGCCAAATATGAGATTTACACGATCGTCAACGATCTCGCGGCGGCCGGAAAGGGCGTCATCGTCATCTCGTCGGAAATGCCGGAATTGCTGGGCATCTGCGATCGCATTTACGTGATGAACGAGGGCAAATTCGTCGATGAAATGCCGGCGAAGGGCGCCACGCAGGAGAAGATCATGGCCTCGATCATGAAGCAATACGGGGTTGCGGCGGCATGAGCACGGAAACGATCATCACTGGCGCGCCGGCCACTGAGCCCTCGGCCGCGGACGCGAGCTTCTGGAAGAACAATCTTCGCGACTACGGCCTGCTTGTTTCCCTACTTTTGATCATGGCGTTCTTCGAGGTCGTCACCGGCGGCGTGCTGTTCCGCGGCGTCAACGTGACCAACCTCATCCTGCAGAACAGCTACATCATCATTATGGCGCTCGGCATGCTGTTGGTGATCGTCGGGGGCAATATCGATCTTTCGGTCGGCTCCATCGTCGGATTTGTCGGCGGCTGCGCGGCGATTTTGATGGTTGGCTTCCAGCTTCCCTGGGCGGACATCAACATCAAGCTGCCCTGGCAGCTGGTCATCCCGCTGGCGCTCATTCTCGGCGGCGCGATCGGCGTTTTCCAGGGGTACTTCATCGCCTACAGCAAGATCCCCTCATTCATCGTCACGCTGGCCGGGATGCTGATCTTCCGCGGATTGACGGGCAACATGCTGCAGGGCCAGTTCGTCGGACCTTTCGCAAAAGGCTTCCAGGCGATCAGCGCCGGGTTCATCCCGGACTTCAGCGACTTCGGCTTCCTCAAGGCCCCGGCGGGCGAGCCGCAGTTTCACTGGCTGTCGATGGCGGTAGGAGTCCTTGGCGCTGTCTTGCTAATTTACACCAGCTCTCGGCGATGGACGCGCGACAACGCACAGGGCATGGAGACCGAGCCGTTCGCGCTGTTTGCCGGCAAGAACGCGATTTTCGTGATCCTGATTGTCGGCTTCAGCTACCTGCTCGCCTCGAACAAGGGCTTGCCCATCGTTCTGATCATCATGGGCGCGCTGATCCTGCTCTATACGTTCGCAACGACTCGGATGACGATCGGCCGCCGCATCTACGCGATGGGCGGCAACCGGCTGGCGGCGCAGCTTTCGGGCGTCCGCACCGAGCGACTGACTTTGCTGACCTTCGTCAATATGG
>DATCEJ010000128.1:0-2171 GCA_036510135.1 Roseiarcus sp.
CCGGCACGAACGTCCTGATCGCCCGCGAGTTCAGGAAAGGCGACGTTGAAGATGACCTGAAAAGCGCCGCAGTCCGGGTCGGCGGCCGCTTCGAGATGACCCGCAAGGCGCCGCTCGCGATGGAACCCCGCAGCTACACCGCGGAGTACGACGCGAGGCGTCGCGCCATCACGCTCTATACCTCCTCGAACATTCCGGGCATCGTGCGTGACGCGATTTCCGAGTCCCTAGGCCTTCCTGGAAGCCGCTTGCGGGTGGTCGCGCCCGACGTGGGCGGCAGCTTCGGATCGAAGGGCTCGCTGTATCCGGAAGAGCTTTTGATCTGCATCGCGACGCGCAAGCTCGGCCGCTCCGTCAAATGGACCGCGGACCGCCTGGAGGACATCAGCAGCAGCAGCCAGGCGTTTGGCGAAATCGTCGATGCCGAAATGGGATTCGACGAGAACGGTGTCGCCTTAGCCCTGCAGGCCGACGTCCTTGGAGATGTCGGGGCTTATTCGATTTATCCGTGGACCTGCGGCCTAGAGCCGGTCCAGGTCGTGAGTTTCCTTCCCGGCCCCTACAAGATCCGGTCCTATCGCGGCGCTGTGCGGGGCGTCGCCACTTGCAAACCGCCGACGGGACCATACCGCGGAGTCGGGCGACCGATCTCGACCTTCGTCACGGAACGCCTGATGGATCTCGGTGCGAAGGCGCTTGGTCTCGATCCCATGGAGATCCGTCGTCGCAATCTTGTTCGCGCGGAGGAATTTCCGTATCGGATCGCATCCGGGATCATTTGGGACAAGACCGGTTTCGTTGAGTGTCTCGATGCGGCTGGCGAGGCCGCCGGCTACGAACAACTTCGCATCCGGCAAGCCGATGCGCGCAAGTACGGGCGGCTGTTCGGTATCGGCATCGCGACGTACGCCGAACTGACCGGCATCGGATCGCGCATCGCGGTCGCCCCCGGAATGCCGATCAATACCGGCTCGGAGACGGCAAAGATCTCCATCGACTCGACCGGCGCCATCACCGCGGCCTTCGGGGTCGCCTCCCACGGCCAAGGGCTCGAAACGACGCTGGCCCAGATCATTGCCGACGATCTCGGCGCGAGCTTTGAGGACATACGCGTGATCCAGGGCGATAGCGACGCGGTGCCGATGTCGACCGGTACCTACGCGAGCCGCAGCGCGGTTCTCGGCGGGGGCGCGGCCAAGCACGCCTCGGCGCTTTTACGAAACAAGGTCAAGCGCGTCGCCTCGTATTTGCTGGAGGCCAGCCACGACGACATCGAGGTTTCCGGTGGGAAGGCGACCGTCATCGGCACGGATCGTGCCGTCACGTTCAAGCAAGTCGCGAAGGCGGTCTACTCCGACATGAAGACACTGCCGGTCGAAGCGCGTGAAGAATTGAGCGCGAGCTACACCTACGACCCGATCAACGGCACGACCGCTGCCGCCACCCATATCGCCGCGGTCGAGGTGGATCCAGCGACGTGCTTCGTGCGGATCCACAAATACGTGGTCGCCGAAGACTGCGGCAGAATAATCAATCCCATGATCGTCGACGGCCAGGTCCATGGAGGTGTGGCGCAGGGGATCGGAGCGGCCCTCTTCGAGGAACTCGTTTACGACGAGAACGGCCAGCTTCTAACCGCGAGCCTCGTCGACTACGTGATTCCCTCAGCGCCCGAAGTCCCGGACATGGACGTCGTGCATATCGAGAGCGAATCCGCGGTGGCCGGTGGCTTCCGTGGCATGGGCGAGGGAGGCACGATTGGTGCGCCGGCGGCCATAGCAAACGCAATCGCGGACGCGCTGTCGCCGTTCGATATCGACGTCAACCTTCTACCTATGACTCCGGAGCGCATCTTCAGGCTCCTGGAGCAGGCCAAACTCAAAACAAAGGGAAAATCCGAATGATCGATCTTCAGGGACGCGTTGCCCTCGTGACGGGCGGTGGGCGGGACGTCGGCGCCGCCATTTCCAGCACGCTGGCCGCCGCCGGGGCGACGGTGGCGGTGAACTATCATGGCTCGAAGGCAGAAGCCGAGGCCGTGGTCGCCGAGATCCAGAAGGCCGGAGGCAAGGCGAAGGCCTATCAGGCCGACATCTCGGACGCTGGCGTGGTCAAGCAACTCGTCGCGAACGTCCAGAGCGACTTTGGTGGGCTCGACGTCCTCGTCAACA
>DATCEJ010000129.1:0-9971 GCA_036510135.1 Roseiarcus sp.
CCTGGACCCCGGCGCTCGCGGTTGCGGCCGAGGCCTCCTGAGATCCGTTCGCCCTCTCCGCAGCGGCGACCGCGCTCCTCGACTCACTCAAGGACACCCGCCGCGTCAGATCCGCCAATTTTTCTTGCGCGCCCGCCGACGCGCTCCGGACCTGGTCCTCCAAGTCCTTCACCTGGCCGGTGAGACGCGTCACGATCGCCGCGAGCCGCGCGATCTGGTCGGATGTCTGGGTCTCCGCCTTGTCGACGTCGGCGCGCGTCACCGTCGCGTTCGACGGTTCCTTTATCGCCGCCTCGAGCTCCCCAAGGCGCGACTCGATCTTCGCCGCTTCGCCAAGACCGGGCGCCTCAGCTTCTGGCGCCGGCGCAGCGGCGATAGACGTAACAACGGCGGAAGCCGGTGGCGGGAGCGAGGCGACCTTCTCGGCTTTCGAGCCCGCGACGGGCGCGGCGGACGCGGGCGGCGACACCGGGGCGGAGACCGTCAGCGTCGGTCCTGCCGCAGCCGGCGGATCGGGCGTTGGGTCTGCAGGTTTCGCCTCAGTGACAGATGCGCCGACCGGGGAAGGGGTTGGGGGTGGAGACCCCGCCGGCTGCGATGCCGACGCCTTGAGGTCTTTGAACGACAGGACCTCATAGACCTCGTCTCGCCGGGTCTCGTGCACCTGCGGCCGCTCGCCAGCGACATTTGGCTCTTCCCTAGGCGAAACCGTCGCCAACTCGGCCGACGGCGCCATCACCTTCGTCGGCTGATCCGCGAGCATGCCCGGCTCCACGGCCTGCGGAGGCGAACCATGCGGCCAATTCAGAACCACGATCGCCGCCGCCGCGACCCCCGTCGTGACGACGACCGCGATCGCGCCTTTGCGCGCAAAGAGAGGCCGACGGGCTTCGGCTGTTGCTGGCCCCACGCTCCCGGCGTCAAATTCCGCCCCGTTCGCCGCCGCCCTCGCCCCGGCGGCCGGGACGACAATCGTGTCTGCCCCCGCGTGCTCGTCCCCCCGCTTGCAAAAAGCCGTCTCAGATTTGGGCTCGGCTTCGGCGCTCCCCGCTTCCATGATCGCCGCCGCGGCTTTCGCCTTCCGTGGACCGGCGAAGGCGATGAGCCGCGCAAGGGCGCCTTTCGGACGCTCGAGCCCACAACCCGGACCACCCGCGCGATCCTCCGGCTCGGCAACAAGCGGGTCTGCCCTTGTGTCCTCGTCCCCCCGCTTGCCGAAAGCCCTCTCGGATTCGGGCTCGGCTTCGGCGCTCCCGACCTCCATGATCGCCGCCGCGAATCTCGCCTTCCGGGGACCGGCGAAGGCGATGAACCGCGCGAGGGCGCCTTTCGGACGCTCGCGCCCACCCGCACCGCCCGCGCGATCCTCCGGCTCGGCGACAAGCGGCGGCGCCGCTTCTCCGAGCATCTCGTCGCGCCGACTCTCGGCGGGACGACCCTTGTCCGCACCCGCCTCCTCCGGAAGACCCACGGGAGCCTCATCGGTCGCGATAGCCTCCCCGTCGAGACCGGCACGGTCTTCGGCCTCGGATGATACCAATCGGATATGCGCGCCCATGATGATCGAATGCTCCGTCACCGACTCCTGAAGTCTCAATGATCGCGAGCGCTCGCGCGAACACCCAACAAAAAAATTTGGCGGCCCGATAGCTGCCGAAAGCATGACTCCAATTTCATGCAAAAGGTCGCGCTACTTGACCGACAGGTTCGACAGGAACATCACCCCGACCGAGACATTGGCGGCGAGATGCACGGTCGGCCCCTTCGGGGTCTCCGCGTTCAGCGCGGTGCTGACCGCCGACGCCGCCGCACCCCCCGCCACCAGCGCCTCCTGCTTGAAGGTCAAGGGTCCAAAGGTCTGCGTCGTGCCGCCGAACGGGCTCACCGTGCTCGTGGAGTTACCGAGCGCCACCGCCTGCCCGAGGCCCGACATGAAGGCCGACGCCGCCGGCAGAACGAAGCGCTCGACATAATGCTCGTCGATGCTGCTCGCGACCGCCGTCTCCATCGAATCGGGCGCAATCACGATGCCGTTCGCCTCGAGTGGCGTGCCACGATGCTCGACCGTCTCGACCTTGACGATCAGCCGGTCGTTGCCCGACTTCGAAAACGTCCCGATCATCCGGTCGCCAGAAATCGGCCCCGTGTCGGCCTCGAGCACGATCGGCCCGTTGGTGTCCGAATCAACCGCGACCACCGTGTGGGCGTAGATGCCGCGTCCGGCCGGCACCAGCATCCTTCCGCTCGTGACGCCGCTATCGGCTCTCTTGGCGCCGACTTTGGCTGGCGGATCGTCGGCGCCCTGCTTCAAGGACGTTGGCTCGATCACCACCGTCGTCTGCGGCGGCCGGGAGCTCCAGCTGTTGACGAGGTCCCCGATCGCCTTCTGCCGCTGCTCGCGCGCGCTTTTTCCCTCCTCCGAGGTTTCGTCGCCCCCGACGTCCCCGGCCGCGATTCTCGTGACACGCGCCCCGCTGATCTCGTTCTCGCCGGCGGGACGGTCGAACACGGCGTGCTCGGGAGGGGTGTAGGTCGGCGGCGGCGGTGTGACGATCGCCGGGGCTGGAGGCATGGGCTTCGCCATAGAGGCATCGGGCGCCACGGGCGCTCCCATCCCGACTTCGCCGGGCAGAGGGCCGTTGAAGGCGGTCGAACTGGGAATGGGCGGCGTGTAGGACTTGTGCGCCGCCTCGGCCGCCTTCGCCTTTTCCTGCGAATCCTCCTTCTGCAGCGCGTCCTGCGCCGGAGTGCCCTGCAACCCGCCCGGCAGGAGATTGCCAGGTTTCATTTTCGTCACTTGCGAGACCGGCGGTCCGTTTCTGTGTCGCACTGACAAGAGAAACGCCCCGCCCACCATGCAGGCGAGCACGCCGCCAATCGCAACGATACGGCCGGGTCCCCCGCGCCCCGCGCCGCCGAATAGCCCCGTCTGAAACCACGCGAAACGGGAATGGGTTGAAGGGATGAGGGACATCGGTTCAAGGCTCCGAAAGAGACGCGGAAACCGTCACGCCATCCTGCGAAAGCAGCACGACCGGCGTGATCGGTAGAGAATAGACGGTGACCCCGCCCTCGCCGGTCTGCGAGGCGAGCCACTCGGGCGAGATCAGCGCGAACCGGGTCCGAAGCACCACGCGATTGCCGACCTTCCAGGCCCTGAGATCGTCAGGAGACACGCCTGCGACCGCGAGCGGCTCGGCCTCGGCCGGCGGCGCGCCGTCGAGCACCGCGGTCAGAAACGGCGAGGCCGTGTCAGGCGCGACCGGACCCATCGCCATGCCCTTGGCGTTCGGGCCGCGCTCGGCGACCTGAACCGTGAGGTCGGCGTCGTAGGCTCCCCCACCTGCGACCAACATGAAGGAGATCGGCTTCGGTGCGCCCTTCAGCGTCACGAGAAGCCCGCCGCGCGGTTGTAAGGAGGCTGCCGCGACTTGCAGGACGTTCGACCCGACCGTCGGCGTGCAGACATAGAACCCGGCGCTCGCGACCGCAGGTCCCCCTCCTCCCGCAGGCCCCTGATTGCAATTGCCGCTGTTGGCCTGGCCGGCCGGATTGGAGTTGGTGTCCCATTCGATCGGCCACGGCTGCCCGGTGCGGTCGAAAAACGAGAGCGCGGTCGGATAACCCTTGACGATCCGGATGATCGACGTCGATTGACCTGGGGCGAATGAGACATTGACCCGCCGGCTGATCGGCGAGGCGATCTCGGTGTTGACCTCCTCCTCGGCGCGCTTGTTGTCGCCGACCCGTCGCCCAAGATCGCGGATCATGTTGGGGGTCAGCGGGATTGCGGACTCGACATCGGTCCTGGGCGGCGCCCCAGAGGGTAGCGAGGACGATGCCCCGCCTGACGCGGATTGCTGTGCCGTTGCCGGCGACGCGAGGGCAAGCGCGACGCAAGCCCAATGGAACGTGGTCAGCCGCATGAACGCTCTCCTATCGGGCTTCGGCGACGAGCTGGTCGATCGCGATGCCGTCGCGATGGTCCTCGTCATTGGTCCTGACGACGAGCGCGGTCAGGATCATTTTCTGGGTATTGGCCTGCTGGGTGTTCTGGCAGGTCTGAACGATGGGAAACTGGATGCGGTAGGCGAGCGCGCCCGAGATCAGCTTCGTATCGACGATCACCGCGGCGCGCAGCGCCTGCGCGAAACACAGCATCAGCCCCTGCTTCATCGCCTCGTAATTGCCCGACTTGATGTAGCTTTCCGCGAACGTGCGCCAGCCGTTCAGGGTGAAATGCCGGCCCGCCGTGTTCAGCTCTTCCGGATAGTCATGGTAATTGACGTTGTAGGGCGCGGCCGCCCACTTGACCGTCCAGTCGAGCAATTGGGCGTCGCTCACGATCGGGCTGTCGAGCGGCGCGGCCGGACGGGGCGCATGCTCGCCGTCGACAATGAAATACTTCGGCGTCGGCGGATTGGCCCAGATGTAGGCGTCGTGGACGACGAACGCGGTCAGGAGCACACAAAGCCCCATGACGAGGCCGAGGCTCTTGTTGACAAGCGAGGCCTGAAAGTCCGGATCGGACAGTTTTCGGGAGACGGCGGCGCGCTGGTTTTCCATAGTTGACAGGCTGACCAGAGACCGCGCGAACACAAAACCGCGCAGATTAGAATTTCTTCCTCATCGTCGGACGAAGCCCGTTAGAGGGAACGCGTCGTTTCACCACTCATCCGCAAGACGAGCGTGAGACCGCACGAACTTGTCCGAGCAGCACGCGTCGTCACGACGCTCCTGCGAATCCGCGATGCGTCGCGAGACATATGGCGGCGTAACTCAGCTCAATGCTGGTTAGTCGGACGAGTGGCTCGCTTAAGCGGCCATCGCTATGATGTCTCCGCACGAGCGTTCGGCTCGGCGGGGCGCGTAGCGCTTGCTTCTCTCGAATTCCCGACACGTGGTGCGGCTGCCGCCCAACGCGCGCCGCCACCAGAACGATCGGTGAAGCTCGGCGCACTGACGCAGCGTCGCCCCAACCCGTCGCTTCGCATCGGCGGCGCGCCGCTGCACTGCTTCCTCGTCGAACGCTTCAATGATGTCAAATCTGTCGCGAGCGATCTGCAGGCGCGTCATTCGCGAATTTACCGCTCCCTCCGTCAGATAGACGCCAAACTCGATCAGCATCCGTTTGGCTATTGCGGCGGCGCTGAGACCCGCGAAACCAAGTGTGGAGAACCGGTCATCCTTCTGAGCATCGCGCCCCAACTCCCATTGGACCTCTGGCGCAGCATCGGCGCGCCCGCCCGCCGCCGCTTCCTTGCCGATCCTCGGCGCCCAAAGGCGGCAGATGATCGGCTTGATGTCGAGTGTCGGCTTCCACGGTAACGCGGTTGCTCGACATTGCGCGATTGGGCGGTCGGCCAGTTCGCTACGTACGCGTGCGCCAAGACCGAGCCAGCGGCGTTTGCCTCGGATGCTCGAAGGGGTCCGGCCGAGGGCGCCAGCGATCGACGTCACTGAAACATTGTCGAGCCATAGCGTGATCAGACGCCGGACCTCCTCGACGGACCAGGGATTGGCTGAGACCGGCCGGCGGAGCGGTTTCTCGGGCGCGGCGGGCAGTTCTAGCGCCGCCACGCGGTTTCGGATCTCAGGTTCGTCAAGCCCTAGATAGAGCGAAAGCTCCGCCACGCTGCGGCCCGCGCCCGTCATTGCCGCGGCCAGCCGGTCCAGCACCGGGCGGGACGCATCCCGTTCCGCGGTCCGCGCAGTTAGGCAGGGCGGCCGCCACTTTGACACGCGTGGCGTAGGCGCCGGGCTTCCAATGGCCGAAAGGGCGGATTCAACAGTGACAATCGACGCTTTTGACGACGGTAAAATTCGACTTGTGGCGAGCATGTGGCGACCCTCACGAAAGCGAAATAATCGCTGACTAAGGATACATGTCGCATAATTTAATGCAATAATATGACCGCTATATTAGGCCATCGCACATGTCATTGTTTCTAAAGCATGAATCCTCGAGTCGGCTCCTCAATCCGTTCAGATCCGTCTAAGTTTTGGTTAAACTGTGGCGATATTGCCACATTCCCGGGCGGTCAAGCGACTTCGTGCGGGCGAAAATTTGCACTGATAAAAAATCAGATTCGCAAATTTGGACCCAGTATCAGACGGTAAAACGCGACTCTCGCATGATACAAAGCTCCGCAGGGGGCCCACCCCTGCGGAGCCAACCTTTCTCAACGCTCACTTCTGGTCGAGAGCCCTTTAATCTCGCGCTTTGCGCTCGGTCTCTGAAAGCTGTCCGTCAAGCGCTAGCTTGTTCAACGTCTCCTGATTGGCATCGAGGAAGGCCTGGGTCTCATCGGCAAGGCGCGCGAAATCATCACGCCGAACTTCCGACTCCCGCCGTAGCCGCACCAACTCGCCCAGCAACCTGACCAATAGGCCTTCCATCCCAGTGGTGGTTTGAGCAGGCGTGTCTTCAAACAAGCTGACGAGCGGCACGCCCATCGCCTTGGCGACCCGATCGAGAAGCATCAGGGTGACGTTCGCATGGCCCGCTTCAAGAAGGCCATAACTCGCATGGGACACGTCGGCGAGGTCCGCGAACTGCCGCTGCGAGACGCCCCTCAACATTCTCAGCTTGGCGATTCTTCTGCCCAGCGCCTTCCTGAGCGCCTTGGACTCGTCATTATCCTCGTCGCTTCTTCGGCGCACCACCATCGCGATCATCCCCTTTTTGGGCTTTATTCCGGCTGTAGCACGCGCAACCAGATTTTCATTTTATCGGCGCATTCCGTTGCCCATAGCCCCGTCCGCAACATACACGGAATCGCCTCGACCGGCGCGATATCTTGCCCAGGACCACAAAGAGGATCCGAGACGAGCCCGTGTTCGCGCCAAGCAGACTTATCCTCGCTTGAACCACACAGAGTTGATATGCGCGCGCCCCTGCTTCTCCTCGTCCTTGCACCGCTCATCGTCTGCGCTCCCGCGCAGGCCGAATTCTTGCTCGTTTCCTCCCCAGACCCGGGTTCCACTGACGCCGCAGCTCCCGCAATTCGGCCCCACAAACCACAGACCCACGTCCTTCGTGCCCCCCAAGACCCGCCACTTCAAGGTTTTGGCCACCGGGTACCTCTGACGTTCGCCGTGCGCCAAATCGTTCCAACCCATTTCCAGGTCGCCTTTGCCGGTGCCGTCCAAAAGGACGCCGCGGTCGACTGGAAGGGCGGCGACTCATGGCGGGAGACCCTCGCCAAAGCCGTGCGCCCGCTCGGGCTCGTCATCACAGTCAGCGGTCCTAAAGTGACGATCGCGGTCGCCTCAGCACGCTGAACGGTTCTCTCCGTCGAACCATCGCTCTACCTGTTCGCGCAATCGTCCTTGAGGCTGCCCTCTGTCCTCATGGAGACTGCCTTATGATCGACCCCGCCTCCCTCCGGAACTGGATCGACCCGCCCGATTCCATTCCACCCCTGCCCTTCGCCGCAAATGACCCGCCGAACGAAATCGACAAGGCCCTCGACATGCTGGCCGACGCGATCCGGCGAGCGGAACACGGTGAGCGCAAAAGCATGGCCAGCTATCTCATGCGCCTGCCGGCCGTCTCCCGGACCACGAAAATTCTGGCGCAACTCCCATCGTCGCAACTTATGGCTTTCCTCGAGCGCCATAGAGCCGACAACGACGTCGCCAAGGCCCTGTTGCCGAGCATCGCCGCATCCGGGGCGGACGACCGAATAGCGCGGGCGAACCTCTTTCGCCGCGTCACCATGGCCTCCCGCATGTATGCCCTCAAACGGGCTTGTGACGCGGCCGCCTTCCAATTCGCCGGAGCTTAAGTCATGACCCTCGTGCGAAGCCTTCTCGTCACCGGCGCGCTTGTGTTTGTCTCGCCGGCCATCGCCCAGACGACCGGCAGCGAAACCTGCACAACGATCACCCAGAGCGCAGCCAATGCCGCCACGTCGCGCGTCAACGCTGACGACACCGACATCCCAAAACCCCAAACCGTCAAGAACTTCACCTGCCTTGACAAGTTCTTCAACGGCACCGGTTTGAACGTCGTCGCCAATCTCCTCAACCCGACGGCCCTCTTGAACTCCATCGAGAGCCAGATCTGCAACAAGCTGGCCCAGGTCTGGAGCCAGACGATCGGCAAGGCTCAGTGCGGCATCACCCTCACCGGCTTCCAGATGGGGTTCCTCGGCGGGAGCACCCTCGGCGGCGGCCTGTCCTGCCCGAAAATCTCGATCGGCGGCGGCGGCGCCACCATCATGTCGATCGGCGTCGGACCCACCAACAGCGGCAAGCTGACCGTAACCGGCAACGCCGTCGCCCCCACCGGCTACAGCATCACCTCTCTGCTCGGCCTCTTCTGAGGATGGTTCCCCATGCAAAAATCCCGCCTTCTCCTCTCCGTCTCCGGCGTCCTGACCGGCGCGCTTCTGTTCGGCGCTTCGCCCGCTCTCGCGCAAATGCCGGTCTTCGACAACCTGAATTACGCGCTCCAGGGGGCCATAAAAGCCATCGAGAGCACGATGTCGGACACCCTCACCAACATCACCAAGCAGCTCGGGTCGACCGGGCCGCTCGGCACCATCCTCGGCGACATTTCGAACGGCAGCATCACCACCCTTCTCGTCCAGGGGTTTACCCAAAACGCCAATTACGCCAAAGCCCAGGTCGACGCGCAAAGCCAGCTCGTCGACGGGGCGCTAACCTCGCACGCCCGCTTCGAGCGCGACATGCGCAACGCTCAAATCCGCGACGAGCACACGACGAGCTCGCTCCATTGCACCGCCCTTGACGCCGGGCAGACCATCACCGCCAGCTCCGGGTCATCCTGGAAAGTCGCGCAATCCATCTCCGACGTCGCCGATAATCGCGGCGAAGCGGGGCCAAGCCAGCCGGCCTTCTACGGACAGGCGCAGGCAGTCGCAGCGATCGCGCAACTGCATTTTTCCCGCTATTGCTCGCAGGCCGAGGCGACCGCCGGCCTCTGCTCCTTGTCCTCGACACCCAATGCCGATCAGCGCGCCTCGACTCTATTCGGAACAGGCACGCTCAACGGACAGACCGGCGTCAACGCCGCCAATGATTTCGCGACCAACCTGATTGAGCCGATCGTGCCCGCGGCGCTACGCGGCGACCAACTCACCTCCGAGACAGGTCGCGACGCCGCCATCCGCCGCCACGCCTATAACGCGCGCGTCTCGCTTGCCCGACACATTCTCGACTACGCGATCGGCATCCAATCCCCTTCGGTGCCGCTGAACGCCACACAGCAGGCCCAGATGCAAAACGACGGCCTGACCGCAACCGCCACTGGATCGTGGCTGCAGGTTATGACCCTCGACGCGGAACGGCGCGTCTCCGACATCAACTACGCCGCCCAGTTGCAGGCCATGCCTCCCGCTGCAGTCAATCGTGAGATCGTCCTTGAGCTTGGCGCGACCAACTACCTCCTGACCCAGCTCCTTCGCGTCGGCATCATGCACGCCTCGACCGCCGCCGCGCACATGGCGAACGACGTCGAGCACGATTTCGCGCCGACGGCGCCCCTCCCAACCCCCTCGATCAACTGACGTCTTTCCAGCCGATATCAAGGATTTCCGCAATGGATACCGCCCCCGAGGCGCCAGCCGATTCCGCGCTCGATGAGCGAAGGCTGAAGAGCACGCCGGAACAGCAACTCGCCTCGTTCGGCCCCAATTCGGCCGAAGCCCCGGAACCCGAAGAGCCCGAGGACGAAAAGAAGGCGACGACCGAGGCAGAACGGCCGGTTCGCGTCATAGAATCTGCCGCCGCCACGCTCTCCACACAAACCTCCCGCGAAATCGGACCGGATTCTGCCGCCGCTCCGGTTTCGCCGCCAGCCTCCGATCGGAATGCTAACACCTCGGCTCAAGTCAACACTTCCCCGGGCCCACAGTCGTCAGCCGCCCTCGACCCAAAGCCTCAATCCCAACCCTCTCCCACGAGCGCCCAGTTTCCCCCGCAGGACAATCAGCGTCCGCAAG
>DATCEJ010000130.1:0-2449 GCA_036510135.1 Roseiarcus sp.
CTCAGGCAAGGATGTCGTCGCGGCCGCGACAATCCCGCCGGTCTCCCAATGCGCGAGCGCTTTCAAAGTCAGAAGCGAGCGAAGAACCGCGTCGCCCCAATGCTCCGCTGGCTTGAATGTCGCCACCCATCCGGTCCAGAACGAATGGACTTGCTTCCGAGCCTCCGCGAGTTCCCCCTCTGAGAGCGGCGGAGGCGCCGCGCGAAATGACGGCGACCAGTTGAGAACGAAGCTTGCCTCTTCGCCCTCGCGGACAGTGAAATCACCGACGGTGCGAAGATCCTCCCCGCGCGTTTTAATCGCGGTGTCGAGCAGCAGTCTGTCCGGGCCAGCGATGAAGAGAAGCCGCCCGTCGTCCTGCTGAGACACCCACGGCACGACGGCGCCGTAGTCGAACCGCACGATCATCTCGGTGCGCATGGGAACCTCGCCCCGAAGGCCCCTGACGATACGCACCAATTCGGACGACCCGTTGCGCCTGTACATGAAGTCGGTGAGCGAGACCGAACCGTCGGCGGTCGTGAAAACCGTTTCGAGGATCAGCGTGTCGCTCAGATACCGCCGCGTGATCTGTACGTCCTTTTGTGCGGGCGTGGGCGCGATCAACCACCTTCCGTGCTCCGGGCCGCCAAGGAGCGCACAAAAACACGCGCCGCTATCGAAGCGGGGCAAGCACAGCCAGTCGATCGAGCCGTCACGCCCGACCAACGCCGCGGTCTCACAGTTTCCGATCACGGCGTAATCTTCAATTCGAAGCGGCATACGGGTCTCTCGGCGGGGAAGCTAACGGCGACGGGTCCATGGCTACCAAAGGGCGGAGCGCGCGGGGCGCCGATGACGTGTGGCGTCGCTAGACCAGCTTCTGGGCCCTTGGAACGTCCTGAAGCGACATGGCCTCGACCAGCGCTTCCTCGATCGCCCGGAACAGATAGGGTTTGGGGCAATTCTTGACCTGCGCATATCGGTCCCGAAGCACGTTGTCCTCATAGCCGGAGGTAAAGACAAACGGAATTTTCCGCGCGATGAGCTTATCCGCGACGGGATAGGCGAGCGCGCCGCCGAGATTGACGTCGAGAACCGCGGCGTCGATCTGGGACTCCGAGTCGATTGTCTTGATCGCCTTGTCGACCGACGGAACCGGGCCCACCACGACCGAGCCGGCGCTTTCCAGCGCGTCCTGCAGGCTCATGGCGATGAGGAATTCGTCCTCGACGACAAGAATGCGGCGATCACGAAGCGGCGAACTGGCCATCTTGGAGCTCCTCAGTCTGAGGTCCGGAGAGCGGGAGCGCGATCGTGCAGTGGACGCCGTCCGATTCGATCGCGAAAGTTGTCCGAGCTCCGAACTGATAGGGCAAGGCATCCTTGATCAGGCGCCGACCACCCCCATCTCCCTTCGACCCAGCGGCAGGCTTAGCGGACTCGACGCCGCTTTCCTTCCAGTCGACGATGATCCAGGGCGAACCGTCCGCGCCTTGCACGCGCCACCGAACGTGCAGACGCCCCCTTGCCTGACTCAAGGCCCCGTATTTTACGGCGTTGGTCGTCAGTTCGTGCAAAGCCATAGCCAAGGCTTGGACTGAGATGGAATTCAAGACGATGCCCGTCGGTCCCTCGAGCGTAACGTCTCCGCTATTTTCGGCCGATAGAGCCGACAGTTCCGACGCGATAAGGTCATCAAAGGCGACGCCATCGCCTGGGGCCGCGCGCGACAACAGGCCCTGCACGCGCGCAAGCGCCATCAGGCGCTCCGCAAAGCTCGTCTTGAATTCGTCGATCGTTTGGCCCGCGGACACGGTCCTGTCGACCATGGCCATCACCACGCCGATCAGATTGCGGGTGCGGTGCTGCAACTCGCCAACCAGGACCTGCATCCGGGCTTCGCGGTCCCTTAGAGCATCCTCCACCCGGCGCCGGTCGCCAATATCGACGAACGTGACGACGACGCCGTCGATCTTGCCTTCGACAGTGCGGTACGGCTTAAGCCGGGTAAGATACCAGGCGCCATCCTTGCCATGCACTTCGCGCTCGGTCGACGTCAGATCGCGCAAGACCTTTCGCGCGTCTTCCTCGAGGCCGTCATAGTCGAGGCGGTTGGTAAAGCCGGTGATCGCCCGGCCTTCGTCGCCAGCAACGATATTGAAGAGTTGCGATACGCGAGGGGTTATACGTTTGATGCGCAACTCCGAGTCGAGAAACAGGGTTCCGACATCCGCCGCATCCATCAGATTCTGGACATCGCTGTGCGCGCGCGACACGCTCTCCAGCTTCGTCTTGAGCTCAGAGTTCAAGGTCTGCAGTTCCTCATTGATCGATTGCAACTCCTCCTTGCTGGTTTCCAGCTCTTCAGCAGTCGATCGATATTCCTCGTTGACCGACTGAAGTTCCTCGTTGGCGGCCCGCAATTCCTCGTTGGCCCCTTCATATTCCTCGCGCGAAGCGCGGAGTT
>DATCEJ010000131.1:0-2401 GCA_036510135.1 Roseiarcus sp.
CCGGGCGCGCCGCGCGCTCGACTATCTGGTCGGCTTCAACCTGTCGCCGGTCCTGTGGCGCAAGCTGCCGGGCGCGCGCTCGGCAGGCCGGGTGCAGTCGGTGTCCTTGCGCATTGTCTGCGATCGCGAGCTCGAGATCGAAAAGTTCGTTGCGCGCGAATATTGGTCGATAGTCGCCCATTTGCGCACCGAAGCGAAGGCGCCCTTCACCGCGCGCCTGGTCGGCGCCGACGGCAAGAAGATCAACCGGCTCGACATTGGCGCGGGCGCGGAGGCCGAAGCGTTCAAGACTGCGCTCGAGCAGGCGCTGTTCTCGGTCGCGGCGATCGAATCGAAACCGGTCAAGCGCCACCCTTATCCGCCATTCACCACGTCGACCCTGCAGCAGGAGGCGTCGCGCAAGCTCGGTCTCGCGCCGGCGCGCACCATGCAGATTGCGCAGCGTCTCTACGAGGGCGTCGACGTCGGCGACGGCGCGGCCGGCCTCATTACTTATATGCGTACGGACGGCGTCGATCTCGCGCCGGAGGCGGTCGCGTCCGCGCGGCGCGTCATCGCCAAGGACTTCGGCGACAATTACGTGCCCTCGAGCCCACGCAAATACACCGCCAAGGCCAAGAACGCGCAAGAGGCGCACGAGGCGATCCGCCCGACCGATATGACGAAGCGCCCCCGCGATGTCGCCCGTCACCTCGAACCCGAACAGGCGAAGCTCTACGAGCTCATCTGGACGCGCACCATCGCCTGCCAGATGGAGAGCGCGGAACTCGAGCGCACGACCGTCGACATTCTGGCTGAGGCGGGCGCGCGCAAGCTCGAATTTCGTGCGACCGGCCAGGTTGTGCGCTTTGCCGGTTTCCTCGCTCTCTATCAAGAGGGCCGGGATGACGAGGAAGACGAAGAATCGAGCCGCCTGCCCGCGATGCGCCAAGGCGAGAAGCTCGGCAGGGAGCGGATCGACGCGAGCCAGCATTTCACCGAGCCGCCGCCCCGCTACACCGAGGCGACGCTGATCAAGCGGATGGAGGAACTCGGCATCGGCCGCCCCTCGACCTATGCCTCGACCATCGCGGTCCTCAAGGATCGCGACTATGTGCGGCTGGACAAGAAGCGGCTCTATCCGGAGGACAAAGGCCGGATCGTGACCGCCTTCCTCGAGTCGTTCTTCACGAAATACGTCGGCTACGACTTCACCGCCGACCTCGAAGAGAAGCTCGACAAGGTCTCGAACAGCGAGATCGACTGGAAGGCGTTGCTGCGCGACTTCTGGACCGATTTCTCCGCCGCCATTGGCGGCATCAAGGACCTCGGCACGCGGCAGGTGCTCGACAGCCTGAACGAGCTGTTAGGCCCGCATATCTTTCCCTCGCGCGGCGAAGGGGTCGATCCACGCCTCTGCCCGCTGTGCAGCGAAGGCCAATTGTCGCTGAAGCTTGGCAAGTTCGGCGCGTTCATCGGCTGCTCGCGCTATCCGGAGTGCAAGTTCTCACGCGTTCTTGCGCCATCGGGCGCGGAGAGTTCCGAGGGCGATCGGCCGGGCGTCCGCGTGCTTGGTCAAGACCCGTCGACGGGCGAGGAGATCACTCTGCGCAACGGGCGCTTTGGCGAATACATTCAGCAGGGGGAAGGCGAGAAGCCTAAACGCTCCTCGCTGCCGAAGGGATTGAGCGCGGACGACGTGACGCTCGAGAAGGCGCTAGCGCTGCTTGCCCTACCGCGCGAGGTGGCGCGCCATCCAACGAGCGGAGACGCGATTCTCGCCGGCATCGGCCGCTACGGCGCCTATGTGCAGCACGGCAAGACCTACGCCAATCTCGGGCGCGACGACGACGTGCTGGAGATCGGGGGAAATCGGGCGATCGATCTCATCGTCGCCAAGGAGAGCGGTGCCGGGGGCTCCCGCTTCGGCGCCGGCGCCGGGCGCGAACTTGGCGAGCATCCCGAGGGCGGCAAAGTCAGCGTGAAAGCCGGCCGGTTCGGCTCATACGTCAACCATGGCAAGATCAACGCCACCATCGCGAAGGGGACCGACCCCGCCAGCCTCACCCTCGAAGAGGCGATCGAACTGCTCAAAGCCAAGGCCGCGGGGGGCGGTGTGATCGGTCGCCTGGTCGGCGAACACCCGGATGGCGGGCCAGTCACCGTGCGCGATGGGCGCTACGGCGCTTATGTCAACTGGGGCAAGGTCAACGCCACGATTGCAAAGAGCACCGCGCCCGACTCCATCACGATGTCCGACGCGTTGGAACTGATCGCCGAGCGCGAAGGCAAGCCCGCGGCTCGACCGCGCAAGGCGGGAAAGTCGCCGGCGAAGGGCAAGGCTGGGCCAGCCAAGGCTGGCGGGACCGAGGGCGCGGGCGCCAGGGTGAAAACCAGGGCGAAGAAAGCCGCAGCCAAAAAG
>DATCEJ010000132.1:0-3164 GCA_036510135.1 Roseiarcus sp.
ATGCGAGATCAGGATGATCGGCATACCGCGTTTCTTCACATCAAGGATCAGCTCCAGCACGCGCCGCGATTCCTTGACGCCGAGCGCGGCGGTCGGCTCGTCCATGATCACGACGCGCTTGGCGAAGGCCGCCGCGCGCGCCACCGCGACGCCCTGACGCTGGCCGCCGGACAAGGTTTCGACGGGCTGATGGATGTTCTGGATCGTCATCAGGCCAAGTTCGTTCAGTTTCTCCCGCGCGAACTTCGCCATGCGGGCGCGATCGGTCGCTCGGAACCATTGGCCCATGATGCCTGGCGCCCGCGGCTCCCGGCCGAGGAACATGTTGTCGGCGATCGACAGCGCAGGCGAGAGAGCCAGCGTTTGATATACGGTTTCGATGCCTGCTTCTCGCGCGGCGATCGGCGACGTGAAGTGAACGACTTCCCCGCCAAGCCGAATTTCGCCGGAGTCGGGAATGACAGCGCCGCAGAGGGCCTTGATCAGAGTCGACTTGCCCGCGCCATTATCCCCAATCACCGCAAGGATCTCGCCTGGAAAAAGATCGAACTCGGCGTGATCGAGCGCGGTGACGCGCCCGTAGCGCTTGACGAGGCTGCGACCCGTGAGGACCGGTTCGACGCTCATTTCGACACCCTCCGGATCCACTGGTCGAGAGCGACTGCGACGATGATCAGGACGCCAATAGCGAACTCCTGCCAAAGCACATCCAGTCCGGCGAGGGAAACGGCGGAGCGGAAGACGCCGACGATGAGAGCACCGACCAGCGTGCCGATGATAGACCCTCTACCGCCGAACAGCGATGTGCCGCCGATCACCACCGCGGTGATGCTATCGAGATTGGCGTTCTCGCCCGCCGTCGGGCTGATGGCGCCGACGCGGCCGATCAACGCCCAGCCGGCGATTGCGGCGATAAGGCCCGCGAGCACGTAAACGCTGAGCAGGATGCGGTCTGTATTGATGCCCGCGAGGCGCGCAGCCTCGCGATCATCGCCGGTGGCGTAGATGTGGCGGCCGTAGGCGGTGCGGTTGAGGACGTACCATACGACCGCTGCGACCGCGAGTAGCAGGAATGTGCCCCACATGATGCGGGCGCCCCCAATTGTGATCTGATTGCCCATGATCTGCAGGAACCAGGCTTTCTCCTCGATGTCCTGCATGCCGATGGTTTCGCTCTGGGAATAAAACGTGTTAAGCGCCCCGATGATGCTGAGCGTGCCGAGCGTGACAATAAAAGGCGGCATCTTTAGCCGCGTCACCAACACCCCGTTGAGGTAACCGAAAGCGGCGCCAACCAAGAGGCCAATCGGGAAGGCGATCAAGGTCGGAACGCCTGCGTAGATGGCCAAACGCCCCATCACCACAGACGAGATGACCATGATAACGCCGACCGAGAGATCGATGCCCGCCGTCAGGATTACGAGGGTTTGGCCAACACCGACAATGCCGATCACCATCACCTGGGTGAGTATGGTCGAGAAATTGCTGGCGGCGGTGAACCGCGAAGGATTGACGAGGACTCCCAACAGCACGCCAAGCAAGAGGACGACGAACGGCACAACAGTGGGGTAGGCGTGAAGAAATCGCTGCGTCCGCTGGAGAAGGGTGAGACGCTCTTCCTCGAAGGAGGCGACCGTCGCCGCCGCGCCGGTTAGGACATTCTCGAACTCCCGGGGCGCGGGACGGCCAGTCGCTTCGCTCATCGCTTCCTCGTTCGCTTCCGTCGCCCTCTGTATTTTTTGGTCCGCCGCAGGCACGCTGCGGCGGACCAATTTTAATTCGCCGATTAAGCTCCGAACGCGGGGAGGGAAATCAACCCCAGCATTTCTTGAGACCTTCCGCGACGCTGATCGACGGGACGCCCGGGACCGGATGGTCAGTCACGAGCTGCTCGCCGGTGTCTTTGCTCTCCGGCTTCTTGCCGCTCTTGATGTATTCCGCGACCGCCTCGACGCCGTCAGCCGCCATCAGCAGCGGGTATTGCTGCGAGGTGGCGCCGATAATGCCGTCCTTTACCCATTTGACGCCTTGACAGCCGCCGTCCACCGCGACGATCAAAACGCCCTTCTCCTTGCCAGCCGCCTTGAGAGCGGCGTAGCCGCCGTAAGCCGCTGGTTCGTTAATGGCGTAGACCAGATCGATGTGATCGGCCTTCTGGAGAATGTTCTCCATCGCCTGGCGGCCGCCTTCCGTCGAGCCTTTGGTCACGTCCGATCCAACGATCTGCGGGCTGTCGCTCGGGGCGAAATGCTTCTTGTCCTTAACCGCGATCCCGAAGCCCGTGAGGAAGCCGTTGTGACGGAGGTAATCGACCGTGGGCTGGTTAGGCGAGACGTCGAGCGTCGCGATCTTCGCGTCCTTGGCCTTGTCGCCAAGCGTGCCTTTCGCCCATTGGCCAATAAGCTCCCCCGCCTTGAAATTGTCCGTCGCGAACAGCGCGTCGGCCGCGGTCTGTGGATCGAGCGGCGTATCGAGCGTAATGACAAGAACGCCGGCCTTCCGGGCCTTCTGGACCGTCGGCACGATCGCGGTCGAATCGCTCGGCACGAGCAGAATGCCCTTGGCGCCGGCCGCGATCAGCTGCTCGATCGCCGCCACCTCGCCGTCGTTGTCGCCGTCGAACTTGCCGGCGTAGGCCTGAGGCGTCAGCCCTAGTTCCTTGGCCTTGGCCTCGAAGCCTTCCTTCATCTTGACAAAGAACGGATTGGTGTTGGTTTTCGTGATGAGCCCGACGATATCTTCGGCGTGAACCGGTCCGCCCATGAGGGCAAGAGACAGCGCTGCAGCCGCGACGGACGTGAACAATCCAGACATTTTGGACAACACAGGTTTCCTCCCGATGGGTCGAAATGGCGACGTCGATTGTCGCGGGCTCAGGTGGCTGGACGTGGTGTCTTGCCTCCCCCGACCGTATCGCGTCGTCGTAGCTCCATAGGCCAGACTTTTGGCCAAGAGTCTACTGTTCCTGGTCGTTTCCGAAACCGGTCATGACGTCGATTTTTGACCGAGATTCGCTGTCGTCGCTTGGCAGTTCGCTTACGTCTTCGCCGGCCTTGATCGGGGGCTTGAGCGACGTTGACATTGTCCCTGGCCCAATTGGCGTTGAGGCGGGTTCGATCGGGGGTTGCGGCGCTGCCGCTGATAAAGCATTTCATCAAGGAGTT
>DATCEJ010000133.1:0-3139 GCA_036510135.1 Roseiarcus sp.
CGAAGCAGCGCGAGGCGCTGCGGCGCATGAGGTCGACGCACGTCTCTGGGCAACCGGGAGGCCGGCCGGTGCTCGAGGTCGAGCGCGTGTCGCTCGCGAGCGCGGATTCCGAGCGTCTTCTCTTGGAGGACGTGTCGCTGAGTCTGAAGGCGGGCGAGATCCTGGGCGTTTATGGGCTCTTGGGCGCGGGGAAGACCGAACTGGCCGAAACCGTCGCCGGACTGAGGCCGGACGCGGTCGGCGTTTGTCGGATCGACGGCCGGACAATCGAGGCTGATCCCCCCTCGCGCATCGCGGCGGGCGTGGCTTTCGTGCCCGAGGACCGGCAAAGGCAAGCGCTTATTCCCACCGCCTCGATCGGCCACAACATCACGTTGAGCAGCCTAAAATTGCTGACGACGGCGAGCGTCGTCTCGAGACGTCGCGAGCGGTCGGTCGTCAACCGGATCATCAAGGCGCTGTCCATCAAGGCGAGCGCCCCGTCCGCGTCGATTCAGTCTCTGAGCGGGGGCAACCAGCAGAAGGCGGTCATCGCCCGCGCGCTTCTGACCCAGCCGAAGGCGCTCGTTCTGGACGAGCCGACGCGCGGAGTCGATGTCGGCGCGAAGGCCGAGATCTTCGAGCTCATGCGCGCGCAGGCCGGCGCCGGCCTCGGCGTTCTGTTTTGCTCCTCGGAGCTTCCAGAAATTCTGGCCGTTTCGGATCGGGTGCTGGTCCTGTCGCGAGGAAGAGTGTGCGGGCTCTACAGCGGGCCGGGCGTCAAGGAGTCCGACATCGTGAAAGCGAGCTTCGATGCCCCCGCGGACTGAGAACGCGCCGCTTGCGGGAATTGCTTCGCCGCCGCGGACCTCGGCGCCGGCGCAGATCGGGATCGCGCTTGCGATGCGCCTGCGTTCGCTCGCGGCGCTCGTCATCCTCTGCCTTGTGTTCTCGCAGTTCAGTCCGGTCTATCTGTCGTGGGAAAACCTCGTCACCATGACGCAGCACGTCTCGGTGACGGCTGTGCTCGCGACGGGCATGACCTTTGTCATTCTGACGGCGGGGATCGATCTCTCTGTCGGGTCGATCGCCGCGTTGAGCGGCGTCGCGGCCGGCTATCTCCTCGTAAATGGCCTGCCGATCCTCGGGAAGACGGTCTTTCTGCCGGTTCTCACGGTTATTGCAATTGCGATCGCATTGGGGGCGCTGGTCGGCTGCATCAATGGGCTCGTCGTGGCCTTCCTCAGGATTCCAGCGTTCATCGTCACGCTCGGCATGCTCTATGTCGCGCGGGGCTCGGCGCTGTTGATTTCCGGCGGTAGTTCGTTTGTCGGGCTTTCCGGGGATCAGGCCCATGGGAATCTGGGCTTCGATTATGTCGGCACGGCGCGATGGTTCGGCCTCCCGGTCCAAATTTTCGTGATGGTTGTGATCGCCGCGCTGGGCGCCTTTGTAACCTCGCGCACCATTTTCGGACGTCACGTTTACGCCGTGGGCGGGAACGAGCGCGCGGCGATAAGCGCTGGCGTGCGTGTACGCGTGGTGAAAGTCGCGGTTTACGCGATCTCGGGCGCATGCGCCGGGATTGCGGGTGTTCTGCTGGCTTCGCAGCTTTCGGCAGCGGATCCGACGGCGGCGACCAACTACGAGCTCGCGGCGATCGCAGCCGTCGTGCTGGGAGGCACGTCGCTTTTTGGCGGCCAGGGCTCGGTCGGCGGTTCGATCGCCGGCGCGTTTGTCATCGGCTTTCTGAATGATGGCCTCGTGCTCTCCAACGTATCCGAGTTCTGGCAGATGGTTGCGACCGGACTGGTGATCGTTATCGCCGTCGGGATCGACGAATTTCAGCGCATGGGAAGCGCGCGTCTCAGCGCGCGACGCAGGCTGCGCTCAGCAGGGCAGAAGACGCAGCCCGCGCCGCGTGATCGCTGAAACGCAGCAACCCGGCGGGCCTGCCTGTCGACTTGTGCGGACGGCTCGCCAGACTTCGGGCCGATCGTTGTCGCCGTCCGCGGCAGTTGGCCAGCCTTTTCCCCAAGAGCCCAAAGGACGGAGTCGATCAAAGTCCAGTCTCCCGTGCGAACGCAGTGTCTAGTTTCGTCCTGCATAGCGGAGATTTTGGCGCGCCCGGAGAGATTCGAACTCCCGACCCCCAGATTCGTAGTCTGGTGCTCTATCCAGCTGAGCTACGGGCGCGCAGGGCTGCTTAAGGGCCGCGACAGCAAGCCTTAAGCGACGGCGGGCTCTAGCCGCTTTTGGCGAAGCAGGCAAGACCGAAGCTCCGTCATTGCGCCCCGGGCGGCTTGCGCTGACCGGGGTCGGTCGATAGTCAACGACGCGGCCCATGACTTCAGCTCCGCCAATCGCCTTCCTCAACGCGCGCCTCATCGATCCCGTTCAGGAGACCGAGACGCGCGGCGGGCTCATCGTCATCGACGGCGTTATCGCCGGCGTCGGGCCGAAGGTCACGCGGGACCAATTGCCGGCCGAGGCGACAATCGTCGATTGCGGGGGCGACGTCGTTTCGCCGGGGCTCGTCGACATGCGCGCCTTCGTCGGCGAGCCCGGGGCCGAGCATCGGGAGACCATCGCCAGCGCCAGCGCCGCCGCCGCCGCGGGGGGCGTGACCACGCTGATCACGCGTCCCGACACCAATCCGCCGGTCGACGACCCCGCGGTGGTGGACTTCATCCTGCGCCGGGCGCGGGATGCCGCCAAGATCCGCGTCCACCCCTCTGCGGCTCTGACCAAGGGGCTCAAAGGCGAGGAGATCGCCGAAATTGGCCTGCTCGCGGAGGCCGGCGCGATCGCTTTCTCCGACGGGCTCCATTCGGTCGCCGATGCGCTGACCATGCGCCGTGCGATGACTTACGCCCGCGACTTTGACGCGCTCATTGCGCCGATCTCCGAGGACCGGTCGCTAAGCCGCGAGGGCGTGATGGCCGAAGGCTTGCGCGCGACCTGGCTTGGCCTGCCAGGCGTGCCGCGCGAAGCGGAAACCATCGTGCTTGAGCGCGACCTGCGGCTGGTCGCCCTGACTGGCTCCCGCTATCACGCCGCGCTGATCTCGAACCGCCTATCGCTCGAGGCGATCGCGCGGGCGCGCCAAGCGGGATTGCCGGTAACCTGCGGCGTCTCGATCAATCACCTGACCCTGAAC
>DATCEJ010000134.1:0-7494 GCA_036510135.1 Roseiarcus sp.
AAGACGGGGCGCGCAATCGTGTTGTTCAGCGTAGCGGCCGTCGCCATCGCGGTCACTGGAATCGTCGGACGGCGCCATGACGACGAGCAAATCGCCAAATGGACTGACGAACAGTCGGCGCCGTCGGTCGCGCTGGTCTCAGCGCGAGAGGGAGGCAAAACCCGTGAACTCGTGTTGCCTGGCAATGTCGAGGCTTTTGACACCGCATCCATTCATGGCCAGGTGAGCGGCTATGTCAGCGAATGGCGCAAGGATATCGGCGCTCAGGTCCACCGAGGCGATGTGCTGGCTGTCGTCGATACTCCGGAACTCGACCAGCGGATGGGCGTGGCGCAAAGCGAACTCGCGAAGGCCAGGGCGAACATGGCCTTGGCAAAGGTGACAGCCGATCGTTGGAACTCGCTCCGGGCGTCGGCGGCGGTGTCTCAACAGGCCGCTGACGAAAAAGACAGCGACGCGCGCGCAAAAGCCGCCGAAGTGGAGGCCGCCCAGTCCAACGTCGACCGGATGAAGGCGCTAAAGGCATTCGCAAACATTGTTGCCCCGTTCGACGGTGTCGTCACCGCGCGCAATGTGGATGTCGGGTCGCTGGTCAAGGCGGACTCGAACGACGGCGGCTCCCTGTTCACAGTCTCCGACATTCATCAGATGCGGATCTACGTTCCTGTGCCGCAATCCTACGCGGCTGCGATGAAGAGTGGCATGAAGGCGACCCTCGAATTGCCCGAATATCCCGACCGCGCCTTCAACGCGACAATCGACACGACGTCGCATGCAATCGACAAGAAATCGCGCTCGCTGTTGGTCGAACTTCTCGCGGATAACAAAGATGGCGCGCTCGCTCCGGGCGCGTTCACGCGTGTCCATTTTCAGCTTCCCCCCGATCCCAACACGGTGACCCTTCCAGCCAACGCTCTGATGTTTCGTGACAACGCGACACAGGTTGCGACCCTTGGGAGTGACAACCGGATCGTCCTCAAGAAGGTCCGGATTGCGCGCGACCTCGGATCCGAGGTCGAGATCGCCGGCGGACTAAGCCAGGATACGCGCATCGTCGCCAATCCGCCCGATACGATTGACGACGGGGAGGACGTCCGGGTCGTGCAAGCCGCCCGAGAGAGGACCCGAGCGGCGCCAGGACAACAGGCTGGACAAGGGCCGGGCAATCGCCCAAGGACCGCTTTGGAGATCGCACAAACAGGGCGGGGCCATAAGGAATGAGGTGTCGGACGTGGCTCGTAGCGCCGATCGCCCTTGCGCTCGGCGGTTGCGATTTTGCGCCACGGTACGCCCCTCCCTCGGTCGCGACGCCGGCGAAATTCAAGGATGAGACGGCGGCTGGCGGGACGCTTCCGGCCAGTGGCGAGTGGTGGGTCGCCTTCAACGATCGCACGCTTAACAATCTTCAAGCGCAGGTGGACGCAGCCAACCCCGACCTTGCCGCCGCGGTCGCCGCCAATGACGCGGCGGTCGCGCGCGCCAACGCGGCGCTGAGCTCAGCCTATCCTCAGATCGACGCGAACCCTCACTTTCTGGCCAACAAGCAATCCTTCAATCGGCCCCTTCGGTCGCCCACGCAGCCGATCTATTACGGGGACAATCTGATCGGTGCGCAAACGGCCTACGAGGTCGACATCTGGGGACGGGTGCGCGATCTCGTCGCCTCAGCCAATGCGAACGCGGAAGCGAGCGCCGATGCGCTGGCGGACGCGCGACTCGAACTGCACGCAGAGCTCGCACGCGATTATGTCAACCTGCGAGGCTTCGACGACCAAGCCAAGCTGCTCTCCGATACGATCGCCATCTATCGCTCGGCGCTCAAACTCACTCAGGATCGGCTCGCGGCAAATATTGTCTCGCCGGTCGACGTGGACCGAGCGCAAGCCCAACTGAGCTCGGCCGAGGCGCAAGCGTCCGAGCTCGCGCTGAATCGAACGACATTGGAAAATTCAATCGCGGCGCTGGTCGGCAAGGCCGCGGCTTCATTTTCGGTTTCACGATCTTCGAGCCGACTTCCGTTGCCAAGACCGCCGGGCACGGTGCCCGCCGACGTGCTGCGCCGGCGTCCTGATGTGGCGCAGGCCGAACGAGTGACCGCCGCTGCCAGCGAAGTGATCGGCGCTTCACGCGCAAATTTCTTTCCCAAGGTCACCTTGCTCGCCCTCGGCGGGACGCAGGACACCCAGTTCAGGCTGTTCAACGCCATCAACTTATTCGGCAGCGTAGGGCCCTCGATCGACTTTCCCTTGTTCGACGCCGGGCTCCGGCAGGCCCAACTGCAAATCGCGAAGGCCCAATTCACCGAGGCGGGGGAGAACTATAGAGCGACGGTTCTGCGCGCTCTTAAGGAGGTGCAGGACGAGCTGTCCGCCTTACGATGGCTGGCTAAAGAGTACGATCAGACGACCACTGCGGCGGCGGCAGCGCGTAAGGCAGCCGATCTGTCCTTGACCCTCTATCGCGACGGTGCGTCCTCTTATCTGGACGTGGTTACGGCTCAAAGCACAGCCCTTGAAGCTGAGCGTCTGGCGATTGCCTTGCATACGCGTCAGTTGGTCGCCGACATTGGCCTGATGCTCGCCCTCGGGGGCGGGTGGACCGCGCCGCCAGAACCGGGCGCGAAACCTCCTTTGGCGCCTTATCTGGCGGAATAGTCGACTAAGCGGCGCGAAGAGCAGCAGAGCTCAATCGTTGGAAGGCGCGCGCCTCGTCTTGGCGCGCGCGGCGGAACCGATACGGCGGAACGCTCATATACCGTTGGTTGTCGGACGTCGATGAGCCCCCCGTTCCGCGTGCGGGATGTTGACCGGGCGATGCATGCATCAATTGAGCGCTAAAGACCGACGGACGCGCGCCTTTGTCGCTTTGACTTATTACTGGCGGCATTCGCATCGGCGGCTACAATACGCGCCACCTCGAATCTCTGCTTTGGGCGCGATTGATCAAGCCATTTTGTCACACGGTCATGTTTTTCACGTCCGCGGCTTTCTTGGCGTGCGACGCGAAGGGGGCCGATTTGCCAAGCCAACAGCAGGCAGCGCCAAGCGCGCCCGCGCCGCTGGCGGCGAACCCCTGCTTTGCGAGCGTTTATGACTTTCTCATTGCGGATCCTGACGATTGTCCGCTCGCCTGGAATGGCGTCAGGCTCTACGGACGATTCGACTACGGCGCCGGATATGAGTCCCACGGCGTCCCGTTCAACGGCAACTACCCCAACGGGGTCAACACGCTCATTAAGAAGAACGGCAATCAATCGCACTATACGATCGCGCCGAACGGGCTCGGACAGTCTTATATCGGCATCAAGGGCAAGGAGCCCATCGCTTCCGACTGGTCGCTCGTCTTCAATTTCCAGAACGGCTTTGATCCCTACACCTTGCAGCGCGCCAACGGGCCCAAGTCTCTGGTTCAAAACAACACGACGCCGCTTGATCAGCAAACCGCAAACGGCGATTCCAGTCGCGCAGGGCAATTGTTCAACACCGAGGCTTACGCCGGCTTCAGCCACCCGACGTTCGGCGCGCTGACCGCCGGTCGGCAAAACTCGCTAATCTTGCAGGGTCTGGGCGACTATGACGCCATGGGCGCGGCGCCAGCGTTCTCGGTGATCGGCGTCTCGAACATCGCCGGGGGCGGCGGAGACACCGAGAACGCCCGCTACAACACATCGGTGAAATACGACGTGGGCGCCGGTCCGCTCCGCTTCGCGGCGCTCTATCAGTTTGGCGGCTTCGATCAAGGCAATGGTTCGAACGGCGCCTTCTCGACCGAAGTCGAAGGACACTTCGGTCCCCTCACATTCGACCTCGTTGGTCAGAAGGTCAAAGATGCGGTCTCACTCTCAAACTTCGGCCAGTTTCCTCTTCCGGCCGGTGTGCCGTTGAACGGCCTCAAAGCGACCCTTTCCGACAAGGAGAGCGGCTTGGTGGCGGCGAGATACGACTTCGATAGGGCGTCGATCTACGCCGGCTGGGAATACATCCTATTCGCCAATCCGAGCGACGCCTATCCGAACGGCTTCACCGCGATCGGCAACTATCCTGTCCCGGCGGGCTTCGTGAACGCGACGGCCTACACCGAGCACAAGATCCTGAGAGTGTTCTGGACCGGCGTCAAATATGCTCTTAGGGATAACCTCGACGTCGCCGGCGCCTACTATCACTATTATCAGAACGACTATAACACCGCCCCTTGCACGGATGGCGGCCTTTCAGCGTCAAGCTGCGGCGGCGCGCTCAACGCCTTCTCCGCGATGATCTCTTATCGCCCCACAAAGCGCGTCGAGGCTTACGGCGGCTTCTTGTGGTCGCAAGTGACCGGCGGCTTGGCGAGCGGCTATCTTTATCGCACGAACTTCGCGCCGACGATCGGGGTCCGGTTGAGTTTCTAAGGCCCGAGGTTTGCGCGCAGGAGCGGCGGCTAAAACTTGATCCGCACGCCCACGGTCGGATCGATGTTCTGAGTTGCCTGGAAGCCATTTGCGAGACCAGCGTAGACATTGGACAGCGCCACGCCCGCGTAAACGTCGATGCGCTTCACCGGCCGGTAGTCGACCATGAGCGAGAACGTGTCCAACGTTCCGGCACAAGCAGAGCTCGAGATGTGGATGCCCTGGCCTTTGCAGGGCGTGGTCGAGAAGTTGTTCTGCCACGCGTAGTAGACGGCTCCCATGACGTCGAGCCGGTTGTTGACGGCATATTTGAAGCCGGTCCAGATGGTGTTGTAGACGCGTTGAATATTGAATGCGTCGGTGGTGACCCAGACCGTTGGGAAAGCCTTGCTGTTAAGGATGTTTCCCGGCACGCTGTAGTTGGCGATGGTCTTGAACCCATTCGGGAAGTCGTCGGTCGGGTCGCCCTGACGGAAATATTCCCAGCCTGCGAACAATTGGGCCGGACCCCAGGTGTATTTCGCTAGCCCGAGGTAGCCGACGTTGTTGGAAAGCGTCGCCTTAAGATCATTGGATGAGTAGAATTTTGGGATCGGTGTTGTGAAATTCGATGTCAGGGCGCCGTCGACCGCGTAGGAGCCGACGAAGTCGAGCGAAAGCGTCCCACCGTAGAGGTTATGAATGTCCGTGCCGACCTGGCCCTGCCACATCTGGGTCGAGCCGTTGCCTTGGTTGTATCCACCAACCTGAGCCAGTCCAGCGACGCGGAAGTTTCCGAACTCCCCTCGATATTTGATCGCGGTGTTGGAGCGCGCGAGCTCGGTGTCGCTGAAGCCGGCATACATGCCAGTGAAGCCGAATGGCGAGAAAGCGTAGGCGCTGCCCATCGGATCGTAGGCAATCAGGCCGTCGAGCGAGAGGGCGTTGACGCGGCCGGCGGTGAGCGTGCCGTAAGTCTTATTGCTTAAGCCGAGGAAGAATTGCGAATTGTCCCATTGGCCGGCACGGCTTGAGTCGCCGCTCGCGCTCTGAAGCGCTAGCGGTTTGCCATTGTTCATAACCTGCGCGCGCTGGGAGTTGGACAGATAGCCGGAAATGGGATCGAAGCCCGCTTCTAGCGTTCCGATGAGCGACCAGCCATTGGCAATCGGCTGGGACATCTTGATGCCGATAACGGACTGATTGATGTTGTTGGGCGACCATAGCCACCGGACGCCGTGGCTCTGCTTGCTGATGAGCCCCTGGGTGCCGTTGACGAAGGCGGGGCTCCAGGGCGCGCCGTTGGTGTTGTACATGAGCCCGGCGTCGAGCGTCGCGTAGAGGGTGAACGGTCCGTAGGACAACGGACAATCGGCGGCGGTCGAGTCGAGATAAGTCCAGAGGCTGGCGAAGCAATTCTCCGGCGCGCCCGGCGCCGTCTTTGTCGTCGGAAGCACGTCGGCCGCGTACGCGAAACCAGTGAGGCCGATACTCGCCAACGCAGCAAGGCAAAGCGCTTTCATGGATGTCCCCGATCTCGAATAACGACGCTCGCGAGTCGCGTGTTTCACTCGATCGTGATCAGGAGTTCATTATATGTCAACGGATATATCGCCTGCGCGATCGGGCTGCGGGGGCGCGCTTTATTGCATCATGATCACGTACTAAGCGAAGCCGCTGCGGGAGCTGATTGCGAATGCACGAGAAGTGGCGGCTTCAGTCGCCGATCACTTGCTGCCGCCGGCGTCGATGCAGCCCCAACGGACGCAATCGTCCGGATTGCGGCTGAGGCCATCCGTCTCGTGAACGTTGTAGGGGTAGCCGTACGCGTTGCTCGGGTCTCTGAATATCCTCGGCACCTGGCTTGCGGGGAGCTGGTTCGCCTGTTGCAGCGTCATGACGGGAATATTTCGGCCCTCGCTTTGGCATCCGGCGACGGCGCCAGCGAGCGCCGCGCCTAGCCCAATCCGCAAACAGATCGATCGTTTCATCGGCAGCCTCCTGGGGCTTGGCATTGGGTCTGTAAGCGGGCGCCATGCTGATGCCGGCATCGGGCCGAAGGGCGCCTGGATCGAAGTTTCCAATTCCGTTGCCGGGGGCGAACGAACCCGGCAATCGCGGGTTTCCAGCCTGAGCTTCACGCGGCGACCCCGCGCAGGATGATCTCGATCGCCTCTGACTTCGCGCGTTCAAAGGCCTTGTCGTCGAGCGGGCGGCCCTTGTTGAGGGTGGCCATCTCATGGGCGGCGGTGGCGTATTGCTGCGTCGTCGCCCAGATCATGTAGAAGAGAAACTTCGGCTCGATCGGCTTCAGCTTGCCGGCGGCAATCCAGCGGCGCACCATCTGTTCGCGCGACATGACCCATTGGGTCAATGTCGTGTCGAGGAAATCCTGGATCATCGGCGCGCCGCGCATGATTTCCGCCGACCAGATGCGGGTTGCGAGGGGCATCTCGCGCGCGAGGTCCATTTTTGCCCCGATATAGGCGGACAGGGCGACCGCGGGATCCTCGCTCGCGTCGAAAGAGGAGGCGGCGGCGAGCCAGGCGGTCAGCACCCGCTCGATCACCGACCGGTAGAGCCTCTCCTTGGTCGGGAAATAATAATGCAGGTTCGCCTTTGGAAGACCGGCGCGTTGCGCAATCGCAGCGGTGGTCGCGCCCCCGAATCCCTGCTCGGCGAACACCCGTTCGGCCGCCTCGAGGAGCGCGCGTTCGCTTTCCTCCCGAACGGTCGGTCTCGGTCTGCGGCGCGCCATAAGCTCCTCGGACGGCGCCCTCCCGTCATCCCGGCGTCGCGCGGTCTGGAAACCGCGGGCCGCTTTGGCATGAGGCGGCCGCGCCGAATTGATGAGCGCCGCAGCGCAACATTACGCCATTTGACCATTTGGTCAAAGCTAGAATAGCGTTTGCAAATGTGTCGTGGAGCTGTTGATGGCTGACTTGTCGAATGTGCGCGTCGATGGGAAAAGGCTCTGGGATTCGCTCATGGAAATGGCGAAAATCGGCGCCACGCCGAAGGGCGGCGTCAAGCGCCTGACGCTGACCGATCTCGACCGTCAGTCGCGCGAATTGTTCCGGAAATGGTGCGAGGCTGCCGTCTGCACGGTCACGGTCGACTAAATG
>DATCEJ010000135.1:0-4557 GCA_036510135.1 Roseiarcus sp.
GACCTGACGATCGGCCTCGCGGAAGGCCATGAATGGCAGGGCGGCGCATCGACCGCCAAGAATGGCGTCACCTGCAACCCGAACATTCCGACCGAAGAGGTCTTCACCACGCCCCACGCGCGCCGGGTCGACGGCCATGTCGCCAGCACCAAGCCGCTCTCCTATCAAGGGACGCTCATCGACAGCATCGCGGTCCGCTTTGAAGGCGGACGCATCGTCGAGGCGAAAGCCGAGCGCGGCGAGGACGTCCTGAACAAAGTGCTCGACAGCGACGAGGGCGCGCGCCGCCTCGGCGAGGTCGCGCTGGTGCCGCACTCCTCGCCGATTTCGAAGAGCGGTCTTCTGTTCTTCAACACGCTGTTCGACGAGAACGCCGCGTGCCACATCGCGCTCGGGCAATGCTACGCGAAGTGCTTCGTGGACGGCGCGAAGCTCACGCCCGATCAGATCGCGGCGCAGGGCGGCAACAAGAGCATGATCCATATCGACTGGATGATCGGATCGGACAAGATCGACATCGACGGCCTCGATGCGAACGGCGCGCGCACGCCGGTGTTCCGCAAGGGCGAGTGGGCGTAGTGGCCAGCGGGCGGCGCCTCGACGCGTGCCGCGGGATCATGCGCTGAAGCCGGGCGCTGGTTCAGCGGCGGACCCGGCTCGAAGCAAAATCACTACTTGGGTACGAAGACCTCGGCTTCGCATTCGCCGGAAATGACGGCGTCGAAATTCGCCCGCCCTTCGGAATATTTATCCAGCTTGTCGCGCAACTGGACGTAGCTCGGAGAGCTTTGGTGCTCATGACAGGTGCCGGGCATGCCTTCGATCCTGTCGGGATAACCTCCGCGCTCCAGAATGGCCTTGTTGGTGCGATCCTTTTCGTTCTTGAGAAGCACTGCGGTACGCTGACGGAAGCGCTGCAGCGCCGTCTCGGAAATTGAACATTGCGCCATTTTTTCGGCCAGCGCTCTGCGAAATATCGCGCCTCGGTCTCCGTCGCCGCAAGCGTCGAAGACGAAGAGAGACGTGGCGAACGCCTGTTCAAAGGCGCGTGTGGATTCCGCGGGCGCAGCAAAGACAGGCGCCGCAACGCCAAGGGCGAGTCCGAGCGCGACGAGTCGGTGCGGATGCGGTTTTATTTGTACGTCTCCAGGTAAGCTGCGATCGCCTTGATGTCGCTATCCGTCAGGCTGGCGGCTGCGTCGTTCATGGCCCCAACGCCCGTACTCGGACGCGCGTTTTCGCGATAGTCGGTCAAGGCCTTGATCAGATAATCGTGGTGCTGGCGCGTGATGGCCGGCGCGGCGCCGGCGCCTTCGAACGTGTCCGTGTGGCAAGCGGCGCATCCATGGCCGGCGATTGCCTTTTTTCCCGTTTCGATGAGCGAGGCGTCGGCGAGGTCTTTTGTCGGCGCGGGGGGGCGCGGCAGAGAAGCGAAATAAGCTCCCAGATTGCGAACGTCCTTATCGGTGAGATCCTGGGCAAGCGGGCTCATCACCTCGTTCTTCCGCCGTCCCTCGCGGAAATAGATGAGCTGCCATTGAAGGTAGTTGTTGTTCTGGCCTGCCAGGGCTGGAACGTTGGCCGTGTCAGGAACGGTCTGCTCCCCATGGCAAGGGGTGCAGATCTCGGCTTTCTCCTTGCCGGCCGCGACATCGCCCGCGGCATGCGCCTGACCGGCGGCAAGAAGGCAAAGGCCGGTCATCCATCGCGCGATCCTCAAACTCATCAATCATCCGATCGCGCGAGGGAAGCCCTGCGCCTTGCGACGCAGGGCTTTTTTGGTCAAGAGCCGCTATAGCTGATGCGATAGACCGCGCCAGCAAAGTCGTCAGACACGAGAATCGACCCATCCTTCATCTGGATGATGTCGTCGGGACGGCCCCAGTACTCGCGCGGGCCGGTGATCCAGCCATCCGCGAACACTTCCTGGCGGGCGTTCTTCCCATCCGGGTCAGTGATCACGCGCTCGATGCGGCCGCCCTGCACGTTATGGCGGTTCCACGAGCCGTGCTCAGCGATGAGGATGTTGTCCGTGTATTCCGGCGGAAACATCATGCCAGTGTAGAACTTCATGCCGAGCGGCGCGACATGGGCTCCCAGTTTGACGGCCGGCGGCGTGAACTCGTCGCATTTGTGGCCCATGGCGAATTTCGGATCAGGAATGTCGCCCTGGTGACAATAGGGATAGCCGAAATGCTCACCGAACTTCGCGAGGTGGTTGAGCTTGTCGCTCGGGGTGTCGTCGGACAGCCAGTCGCGGGCGTTCTCGGTGAACCAATAGTCGCCTGACCGCGGGTCGACGTCGCCGCCGACGCTGTTACGGACGCCTTCCGCCACCAGCTCAGCCAAGCCGTTGGTGTAGTTCACCCTGCGGATCTGCGCGTTGCTGGTGGGCGGGATGCCGATGTTGAAGGGTGGTCCGAAGGGAATATAGAAAGCTCCCTTGTGATCGTCGGCGAGGTATTTCCATCCGTGTGACGTATAGGGAGGCATGTCGTCATAGACGACAACCGGCTCCGGCATCTTGTCGAGATTAGCCTCGGCCTTGTCGTAGCGAAGCAATTTGTCGATCGCCACCACGTAGAGCGAGCCGTTCTCGAACGCGACGCCCGTGGGCATGTTCAGGCCCTTGAGGATCGTCTTGACCGTGCGCTTCCCGTCCTCGTCCTTGACGGCGTAGACGTTCGTCGCCCCGAAGGAGCCGACGAACAGCGTGCCGTCGTCCCCCCAAGCCATCTGGCGCGCTTCAGGCATGCCCGAGGCGTAGAGCTCGATCTTGAAGCCCGGCGGCAGCTTGATCTTCTTCAGATTATTTTCAATGTCGGCCGGGTCGGCCGGGGTCGCGGGCTGCGCGATCGGGGCGAGGCCCTTCTGCGCCTGCGTTTCGTCGCCGAGGAACCAGTCCGCCGGCGGGTGCTTCCAGAAGCTCGGGGTGTCGCTGTCGTAGTGTTTGAGCTGTGCGTAGGCCGGCAAGGCGCCGGCCATCAGGAGCGACGACACAAGTGCGCCGCAACAAGCAAGGCTAGATGTCCTCAAAGCGGTTCTCCCTTTGAACTTATGCGCCGATTTTGATCGGTCGCGCGGTCGAAATACCGATTGGATGATGCGGACACGCGGGCCAGTTCACTTCACCCGTGGCGGGCGACCGTGCCCGCCGCGATGAAGTCCACCCCCAACGTGTCCGCTATCGATATGACCGGACAAGTAGAGCGCGTGAGCCGGATGGCTGTCAAGCATTGTCGTTGTCTGCGCTGAGCCAACGGCGCCCGATGGTGGCCGAAGTGAGCGACCTCGAATTTCGGTTGAAGCGGCGAGGGCGCGCGATCCGTTGTTCGGATCAATCGGGTTCGGAGGGAGCAGCGCCAAGGGCCTCCCTCGAAACCAAAGCGCGCCATGTTCGTATCTATTGAGGTCGGACCGTCACACTGAGGTTAGACGAGGCTTCTATCGTTCGAATCAAACGAAATTCCTCGGAGACATGTGCATGCTCGGCTCGCTGAACTTTTATCGAGGGAACGCGCCGCTGGCGATGCGGCTTAAGATTCACGACCTTCACGCCCAGCTTGCGCCGCTCGAGCGTTACGGCGTCGGCGGCATCAGTTTCGCCATCACCGGCGGGATTCGCGTGCTTGTGCGCGGTGTTGGAAGCGCGTGGCGCGGCGCATCCTCCTGTGGCGCCGATACTGGCCGCAATGCCGAGGCCGTTTGACCGCGCCCTGACGTGGTCCATCTGAGATTGAGGCCGTCGGCTGTCATTTTGTCGGTCGCGTCCTTGAGAGGTATTTGATAGCCTTTCGCGACTGGAAGCTTGGGCTTGCAGATTTGCGCGAGAGGGGCAACGCATGCCGACAGTCACCACGAGCGACGGCGTCGAGATTTTCTACAAGGATTGGGGCCAAGGCCAACCGATCGTGTTCAGCCACGGCTGGCCTCTCTCTGCGGACGATTGGGACGCGCAGATGCTTTTCTTCTTGGGCAAGGGCTATCGCGTCATCGCCCATGATCGTCGCGGCCATGGCCGGTCGAGCCAGACGGCCGACGGGCATGACCTCGATCATTACGCGGACGACTTGACCGCTGTGACTGAACGTCTCGATCTGAAAGACGCGATCCATATTGGGCATTCGACCGGCGGCGGCGAAGTGGTGCGGTATTTGGCGCGTCGCGGCCAAAAGGGAGTGGTGAAAGCAGCGATCATCAGCGCAATTCCGCCGTTGATGGTGAAAACCGATGCGAATCCGAACGGTCTGCCGAAGAAGGTTTTCGACGATTTCCAGTCGGCCCTGGCGGTCAACCGGGCGCAGTTCTACTGGGATGTGGCCGCCGGGCCTTTCTATAACTTCAACAAGCCTGGCGTGAAAACGCTGGAGCCGGTGGTTTGGAACTGGTGGCGCCAGGGCATGATGGGCGGCGCGAAGGCGCATTACGACGGCATCGTCGCCTTCTCGCAGACCGACTTCACAGAAGACCTGAAGAAGATCACGATACCGGTGCTGGTGATGCACAGCGAGGACGATCAGATCGTTCCCTTACAAGGATTTCCCGCACGGCATGCCG
>DATCEJ010000136.1:0-3401 GCA_036510135.1 Roseiarcus sp.
TCAGGATTGGCGAACAGGCGCTCGATCGCGGGCTCAAGGTCGCCTTCGGTGAGATCGGCGTCGACCATGTCGCCCAAGGCGTCGAAGGCGCGCAGCGAGATCGGGCGGATTCGGAGGACGTCCGGGATCTCGTTCCTTGCGCAATACGGCGTCTCGGCCCATTCGCGAACGAAAATGGCGTGGCTCGCCTTGTAGGGCGTGTCGGCCGGCTGATGGAGGTAATTGAGAAGCAATAAGGCCTCTCCCCTCTCGACGTCCCTGAGCTCGACGCGATCCGGAAAGCCGGGCTTCTCGTCGGCGATGAAGCGCTTCACGCCAAAGCTTTGCAGCTCCTCGTCGGAGAGCCCGTAGAAGCGGCGGAAAGGCGCGGCGTCGAGACCCGTGATTTGGAAGGACATTGGAGGTTTCCTTTTGAGCGGCTTTGCGGATCGAAGTCTGCCAGCGGCGCCGCAAGCCGTCTCTCCGTTCCTTGCCTCGCAATCGAAAGCCGTCACGCCCCGTCAGTCGACCCCGCAGCGCGACTTCCCTTCCGCGGCCGTTCACCGCGAAGTCGGCCCGAAACTGTAGACGGCGGGCTAAAAGCGCGGTAGAAAGGTAGACAAAGCCTGGAGTTACTAGAAAGAACTGGCGGTGATGAGCCTTAACATCAAGGACCCCGAGGCCCATCGTCTCGCGCAGCAAATCGCGCGCGCCACCGGCGAGACGATGACCCGCGTCGTCACCGAGGCCCTGCGGGAGCGGCTGTCCCGGCTCGAACGACGAAGCGCCCGGGCGAGCGTCGAGGAGCTCTTGGCGATCGCCGGGCGGGCCGCCTCGCATGTCAAACGTCCCTACGCCGACCATGCCGAACTCCTCTACGACGAGCATGGCCTGCCGCGATGATTGTTGACACTTCCGCCCTGGTCGCCGTGCTCTACGGAGAGCCGGAGGCGCGAGACTTCGTTGAACGCATTCGTGACGCCGGCGTCTGCCGGATCAGCGTGGCCAACCATGTTGAACTCTCGATGGTGGTCGAGAGCCAACTCGGTCCTAACGGCACGCGCCAGGCCGAAGCCTTCCTGCGGCGCGCAGGCGTCGTCGTCGAGCCCGTCACCGTCGAGCAGGGCGACTTGGCTCGGCAGGCTTTTCTCGACTTCGGCAAAGGCCGGCACAAGGCGGGCCTCAACTTCGGCGACTGTTTTGCCTACGCGCTCGCCAGAGCGATGGGAGAAGCGCTCCTTTTCAAGGGAGACGATTTCGCCCTGACCGACATTCGCCGTGCATGAGCGTCACTTCGCGTCGTGAAAGATCACGCCGAGGGTGAAGCGCTCGCCGCTTCTGATCCGGCTCACCCATGGCGCAGATTGACGCGATAGGTTCCCCGCGTTCCCTGCACAGGCCGCTCGCGCACAGCGAAGATCACGCCGTCGCCCTGCTTAAGCGGCGCGACCTCCGCGCGCGATTGCATGCGCGGCCGCTGCTCGGTCAAGACGAACTCGCCGCCGGTGAAGTCTTGCCCGGGCTCGGAGAGCAGGATCGCCACCTGCAGCGGAAAAAGATGCTCGCCGTACACGTCCTGGTGCAGGCAATTGTAGTCGCCGGGCCCATAGCGCAGCATGAGTGGCGTCGGCCGCGTCTGACCCGCCTCACGGCAGCGCGCCAGGAAGGCTTCGTGCTCGGCCGGATAGCGGACGGAAACGCCCATCGCTTCGTTCCACCGATCCGCGATCGGCGCGAGGCGTGGATAGAAACCGCGGCGAAGCGCCACGATCAGGTCGGGCAGCGGATTGGCGAAATATTTGTACTCGCCGCGGCCAAAGCCGTGGCTCCCCATCACGATGCGCGAGCGGAAGCGCGCGTCGTCGGGATAGAGCGCCGCAAGCTCGCGACAGGTCTCCGGCGACAGCAGCTTCGATGCGATCGCGCAGCCGAAGGCGTCGAGCTCACGCTCGATCGCTGGCCAGTCGAGACCGCCGATCGCGGGAAGGCCCTCATCCGGCCGACTGCGTCGGCCACCTTCTCCCCGAGGGAGAAGGCAAGAGGCGTCGGCTTCTCCTCCCTCTCCCTCATCGGGCGTCGAAAGACGCCCGTCTCTCGACGGGCTTTGGAGAGGGGTTGGGGCCTCCTCGAACAGAGGCGCCGGGGCTGGGGCTCGCGCCTTCATCACGCCGCCTCCCGATCGATCAGCTTGCGCTTGCGCTCGACGCCCCAGCGATAGCCGGAGAGGTCGCCGTCCGCGCGCACCACGCGATGGCAGGGGATCGCGATCGCGAGGGGGTTCGCGCCGCAGGCCTGGGCGACCGCGCGCACCGCTTTCGGCTGGCCGATCGCGCGGGCGATCTCGGTGTAGGTCGCCGTCTTGCCGGCGGGGATGGCTTGCAACGCAGCCCACACCCTTTGCTGGAACGCGGTGCCGCGGATGTCGAGCGGAAGGTCCAGCCGCTGGCCGGGCGCCTCGACGAGACCCACGACCTCCGCGACCATGCGCTCAAACGCGGGGTCGCCGCCTTCGAACTCCGCATTCGGAAAGCGATCCTGCAGGTCGCGCACAAGCGCTGCGGGATCGTCGCCGAGCAGAATCGCGCAGACGCCCTTGTCGGTCGCCGCGACCAGCACGGCGCCGAGCGAGGCCTGTCCCACCGCGAAGCGGATGACCGCCCCTGCCCCGCCCCGGCGGACCGCGCCGGGAGTCATGCCGAGCCTCGCGTCCGTGTGCTCGTAGAAGCGGCTCGAGGAATTAAAGCCCGCGTCGTAGATCGCTTCGGTGACCGTCTCCGCCGTGCGCAGCTTGTCGGCGGCGCGGCGCGCCCGCGTCTCGGCCGCATAGGCCTTCGGCGTTACGCCGGTGAGGCTCTTGAAGACGCGATGGAAGTGGTAGGGGCTTAAGGCCGCGCTCGCTGCAAGCTCGGCGAGCTTGGGCGCCTCCTCGGCGGTTTCGATCCGTTCGCACGCGCGCTTGACCGCCTCCATTTGCGGATCGGGCGCGCCAAGTTTGTCCGGCCGGCAGCGCTTGCAGGCGCGATAGCCCGCTTTCTCGGCTTGAGCGCCGGTCTCGAAGAACGTGACGTTCTCCCGCTTCGCCGGGCGCGAGGCGCAGCTTGGGCGGCAGTACACGCCGGTGGTGCGCACCGCGAACATAAACCTGCCGTCGTACGAGGGGTCGCGGCGCTTGACCGCCTGCCAGCGTTCTTCGTCGCGAGCCGGCGCCCGTGCGGCGTCAACCTGGCGCGTTTCGGTCATGGGGCTAAACATAAGGACGGCTCCGGGGTTTGTCTTGCCTCCCCGTTTATGCCGATCGGCAAGCGCCCGAACTCCGCTCCTTGCGGTGCAATTCTGAACGCGAGGTAGGTCGCGAGGTGGGCGCGAGTCTGTAGACGCGGTCCATAGCCCGTCGATAGACGGGCGTCCTTCCTTACGCCCTT
>DATCEJ010000137.1:0-2674 GCA_036510135.1 Roseiarcus sp.
GGGCTGTTCGGCGAGCGCTTCGCGCGCGCGGCGATCGCCGCCGCCGGCGCGCCGGCCCAGACAGGCGCCGCCACTAAGGGGACTTCGCGCTTTGGCGCGAGCGCCAGCACGGCCCTGCGCATCAAGGAGCGGCGCGTCGTCTGGCGCGACCCCTGGCTGATGTCGCAGCTTCTTCTGCAGGCTGCCTACACGACGCCGCTCGCGGTCATCTTATGGCGCCGCGGCGGTCCGACTGGCACGATTGGGGTCGCCTTCACCCCCGCGCTCGTGGTGATCGCGGCTCAACTCGCAGGCGCGCTCTCCTGGATCGCGCTCTCGGCCGAGGACGCGCCGGATTTTCTCACCACCGCTCCGCTGCCGCGCGCGGCAATCGAGCGCGCCAAGATCGTTGCCATCGGCCAGCCCATCGCGCTCATTCTTGCCTTGCCGCTTGCCGCCTTGGCCTTCGCTTCGCCCTGGGCTGGGCTTTGCGCGCTCCTGTTCGGCGCCGGCGCGATCGCCTCGGCGGCGCTGGTCAATCTCTGGCGCCAGGCGCCCTCGCGTCGTGGCCTCGTGCTGCGCCGTCATTCGCAATCGAAGCTCGTCGGCATGATGGAGCACCTGGTCTCGATCCTGTGGGCTGTGGCGACGACCACCGCCGTGATCGGCTCATGGGCGACCGTAGTCCCGCTCGCCGCCATCGCCGGCGTGCTCGCGCTCAACCGGAAGTGGGCGGCCGCGCCAGCGGGGGGCTGAGGCGGTTCGCGAAGAGCGCGCATCGGCGGCGCCGGGCCTCTAGCAGCATTTTTACCGGCGCCCCCTCATGTTTTCAGTGGGTTAGGGCCCCGTTTAGTTCCGCGCTCAAAAAACGCCGGTTTCGAGCGCGTTCAGGGGTAAAATAACAATATAAGAATGTTATATATTCCGAAGCGGCGCTTGTGACCCTTTCGCCTGTCGGCTGCCTGCCCTGTTGACGGGAGCGCTCAGGGACTGCAGCCAGATCCGCCTGCCCTTCGAACTAGTCGCAAAGCCTTGACCTTTCGACTCGTCATTCGCAGATCGGCTGGAAGATTTCCGATCGGAACCCCATCTCTTGTCTCAACACAGGTTGCAGCGTATGGCTTCCCTTTCGAAATTCGTCAGGGAGACGCGCGGGATTGGCTGCGCCCGGCGTCGGCGACCCTAGCCGTCGAGGCTCCGACGAGAAGGCAGGCGGATGAAGATCATTCTTGCTCAGCCACGCGGGTTTTGCGCCGGCGTTGTTCGAGCGATCGATATCGTCGAGCGGGCGCTGGCCAAGCATGGCGCTCCGGTCTACGTGCGCCACGAGATCGTCCACAATCGCCACGTGGTCGAATCGCTCAAGGCGAAAGGCGCGCGTTTCGTCGAGACGCTCAAGGACGTACCGGCGGGCGCCGTCACCATCTTCAGCGCCCACGGCGTCTCGCGAGAAGTTGAAGACCACGCGAGGCTGCGGTCGCTTCCGACCATCGACGCCACCTGCCCGCTGGTCACCAAGGTTCACAACCAGGGACGGGGATACATCGCCCGGGGTCGCGTGCTGGTGTTCATCGGTCACGACGGACATCCCGAAGTCGAAGGCACGCTCGGGCAGATCGACGGCGAGGTGCACCTCGTCGAGGACGAGGAAGACGTGGAGAAACTGCCCATCGCGATCGACACTCCGATCGCCTACATCACGCAGACGACGCTGAGCGTCGACGATACGCGTGGCGTCATCGCCGCACTGGTTCGCCGCTTCAGCGACGTCGTGGGTCCTGACGTGCGCGACATTTGCTACGCGACACAGAATCGACAGACTGCCGTGCGCGAATTGTGCCAGGTCGCCGACGTCATCATCGTCGTCGGCGCCCGCAACAGCTCCAACTCCAACCGTCTGCGGGAGATTGGCGACGAGGTTGGAATTCCAAGCTATCTGGTCGCGGACAGCAGTGAGATCGACCCGGAATGGGTTCGCAACGCGGCTGTCGTCGGCGTCACGGCTGGCGCCTCCGCGCCTGAGGTTGTTGTCGAGGAGGTGGTCCAAGCCTTGTCGGCGCTGGGCCCATCCGAAGTGTCGGTCCTTGACGGTCCGGCCGAGACGGTTAGCTTTCGCCTGCCGGCGGAACTTCGGAATGAACCTGTCTAGACCTTTCGTCCTGACTTTTTAGGAATCGCTCGTGGGTATACCCTTAAGACAGATTGCAAGAGTCGGCGCCTATGTCGTTCGGCAACACTTGGCCGGTCGCAAGCGCTATCCGTTGGTCTTGATGCTGGAGCCGTTGTTCCGGTGCAATCTCGCTTGCGCGGGCTGCGGCAAGATCGACTATCCCGACTCCATTCTCAACAAGCGGATCTCCGTTGAGGATGCGTTGGCCTCGGTCGATGAATGCGGCGCGCCCGTGGTCGTCATGGCGGGCGGCGAGCCGTTGCTGCATAGAGACCTGGCAAAGATCGTCCAGGGCGTCGTTGCGCGCAAAAAATTTGCGATCGTTTGCACCAATGCGCTGCTGCTCGAAAAGAAGATCGATCAATACAAGCCGAGCCCCTATTTCACCTGGTCGATCCATCTCGACGGCGATCAGGAGATGCACGACAAGTCGGTCTGCGAGCCAGGCGTCTACGACCGAGCGGTTAAGGCGCTGAAGACGGCCAAGGCGAAGGGCTTCCGCGTCACGATCAACTGCACCTTCTT
>DATCEJ010000138.1:0-2130 GCA_036510135.1 Roseiarcus sp.
AAGCGATCGAAGGACGGTCCGCAAGCGCGAAGACAGTTGGCTCTTGCGGCGATCTACGACGGGGCCACGCGGACCGAGGCGGCGAAGATCGGCGGCGTCGGATTGCAGGTGGTTGGCGATTGGGTGATGAAGTTCAACGCCGATGGACCGGAAGGGCTGATCGATCGCAAAGCTCCGGGACAGCCGCCGCGGTTGAACGGCGGGCATCGCGCGGCGCTGGCCGCAATCCTCGAGAGCGGGCCGATTCCGGCGGTCCATGGGGTGGCGCGCTGGCGGATTGTTGATCTAATGCCAATGGATTTACGAGGAATTCCGCGTCGTCGTCTCCCAGCAGACTCTCAGCCACGCGCTGCGCAAGAGGGGTTATCGCAAGCTCTCGGCCCGCCCTCGCCATCATGCCCAGGCCGCCGGCGCCCGCCCCGTCTGCAAGAGGTTTTATCGAGATCGCCGCATGATCAATCTGCTTCAACGTATCCGGCCTCGGAGGCTGTCTCCGGGCCAAGATGGAGATACGCGCGCCCTGGTCCTCATAAGTCTCCCGGCGTCGAGCGTCGTTTTTTAAAATCAAGTTTCCGGAACGCCGTTCGACTGTCAGGCCATCTCGCTATCCCCACTCGCAAACCTCATCGATCGAACAGCGCCCTCGAGCCCTGATCGACCAACCGCTACGCCGCCACGGTCGATCCCTTGACGGCAACCTTTTCTCCGCGCCGCAGCACCGCCCAGGCAATCCTGGCCAGCTTGTTGGCGAAGGCGGCGACAGCAACATTGTGATGGGCGCGTCCCAAGAGCCCTTTGGCCCATCGGCCGAGCGGCGTGTCTCGCTCGGCGACATAGGGCAGCGCCGCTCGGGCGCCATGGATCAGCAACTTGCGAAGGTATTTGTTGCCGCGCTTGCTGATGCCCAAAAGCTTCGGCCTGCCTCCGGTGGTGAACTGCCGTGGGACCAAGCCGAGCCAGGCGGCGAGATCCCGACCACGATCGAAGCTTTCGGCCTGGCCGATGGCGGCCGCCAGCGCTGAAGCGATCGTCGGTCCGGCGCCCGGAATCGTTGTCAGCCGACGCGCCTCTTCGTTCCCTTTCGCCCAGTGGACGAACTCGGCATCAAAGGCTGCTATCCGCCGATCGAGCTCAGCCCATTGGGCCGTCCGCTCCCCCACCAGCCGATCTCTCGACCGATGCAGCGTCTGGATGTCGAGCTGATCCTGACTCTTCAGTTCGACAAACCGCATCGTCGGACGGGTGGCCGCTTCGGCGATACCCTCGGCGTCGCGATCGTCGTTCTTCTGCGCCTTGACATAGGGGCGGACATATTCCGGCGACATCAGCCGGACATCATGACCATAAGCGGCGAAGAGACGACCCGTGTGGTGGGCGCCGCAACAGGCTTCCATCCCGGTCACGCGCGGAGAAAGCTTCTCCGCCAGAGCGATCAGCGTCTCACGTCTCACCTTGCGCCGCAACACGACCGCACCGGATGCGTCGAGCCCGACTACGCTGCAGACGTTCTTGGCCCAGATCAACGCCAGGAACAGAGACTTGCCGTCAAAGCCATATCCGACTTGCGCCGGCGCGAGGGTCGCTAGCGGCTGTCGTCCGCGGTCAGCGCCGCGAGCCGTGCTTCCTCCTCGTCGCTCAGGCTCGGCGTCGCACTGGGCGCGCGGCGGCGGGCGTATAGCGCCGCGGTGACGCCAAGGCCGAGCGTGATGACGGGGCTCAGCCACAGAAGCAGCGTGTTCGGCTCGAACGGGGGTTTCAGGAGAATGAAATCGCCGTAGCGCGAGACGAGATAGGCGCGCACGGCATCGTTGCTTTCGCCTTTGCCGATGCGCTCGCGGATCAGAACGCGGATGTCGCGCGCCAGCGGCGCCTCGGAATCGTCGATCGACTCGTTCTGACAGACGAGGCAGCGCAATTCACCCGAAAGCGCGCGCGCGCGCGCTTCGAGCGCCGGGTCCTTCATCACTTCGTCCGGCTGCACCGCGAGCGCGGGACCGGCGAGGGAGGCGAGGAGGGAGAGAAGGAGAAAAAGCTTTGCTCTCGCTCTGTGCTTAGGGGAGTACACGCGAATCCCCTCTCCTACGGGAGAGGGGTAGGGGTGAGGGTTCGCGCGCGGAGCGCGCCCGCGGC
>DATCEJ010000139.1:0-7110 GCA_036510135.1 Roseiarcus sp.
GGAGACCGACGGGAATGACCGCCGCGCGTTTCTCCTTACCGGCGATGAGCCGGTGGAGATCGGCCCGAACGAGAAGATGTCGAAGTCCAGGCGCAACACCATCGACCCGGACGAGATCATCTCGACCTACGGCGCCGACACGGCGCGGTGGTTCATGCTTTCCGACTCGCCGCCCGAGCGCGACGTCATCTGGACCGAGGCTGGCGTCCAAGGCTCGTTCAAGCAGACGCAGCGCCTGTGGCGCCTGATTTGCGAGATCGAGCGCATCGTCGGGCCGGAGCGTCCGCCCGCGCCGGCGCGCTATGGCGAGGAGGCGCAGCGCATTCGCCGGATTGCGCACACGGCTCTGGCCAAAATCGAGGACGAGATCGACCGTCTGCGTTTCAATGTCTGCATCGCCACGATCTACGAGCTGGCCAACGAGCTTGGCGCGGCGGTGGGCGCGATCAGCGAGGCGCCCGTCGCCGACGATCTGCGCTCGGCCTTCGCCGAGGCCGGCGATAGTCTTGTCCATTGCTTCGCGCCGATGATGCCCCATCTCGCAGAAGAATGCTGGGAGGCGCTTGGCCACAAGACCTTCGTGGCGCAAAGCCCGTGGCCGGTCGCCGACCGCAGTCTCATCGCTTCGGCCGATGTCACCTACGTCGTGCAGGTCAATGGCAAGAAGCGGGGCGAGCTTACGATCGAGCGGGAGGCTGACAAGGAGCGGGTCGAGCGCGCGGCGCTCGCCCTCGACGCCGTGGTGCGGGCGATGGATAATAAGCCTCGCCGCCGGGTGATCGTCGTGCCGCACAGGATCGTCAATGTCGTGGTCTAGAAGCCCGTTGTCTAAGTATCTCGCCGTCCTCGCGGCGCTTGCGCTCGCGGGCGCGCTCGCCGGTTGCTTCCAGCCGCTCTACAGCGAGGCCGCGCATCCGGGGCTGGTCGAGGATCTGCGCGCGATCGAGGTGCTGCCGATCAAGGACCGCATCGGCCATTACCTGGGCGACAATCTCATCACCGATCTGAACGGGACCGGTCAGACGCCACCGCCAAAGTATAGACTCACCGTGACGGTCTCGACCGTGTCGTCGACGCCGACCGTGAGCTCGCTCACCAACGTCGCGACCTCGGCCACCATGACCGGCCAGGCGAGGTACACGCTGAACAAGGTCGACGGCGGCGCGCAAGTTCTGACTGGCGTCGCCGACGCGAACGCGTCCTACGATCGTTCCCAGCAGCGCTACAACGATCTGCGCGCCTCGCGAGACGCCGAGATTCGGTTGGCGCGTTCGCTGTCGCAGGAAATCTCTCTCCGCCTCGCCGCGCAGCTGGCCGCAAAGAAAACCTCATGAGCGCCGCGCCCCGGCTTGGTGGGTGCTCGTCAAGATATGTTGCGATCGGGTCGAACCAGCCTCGTCATTGCGAGCGCAGCGAAGCAATCCAGGAGTCGTCGGGCGCCATAGCCCCTGGATCGCCACGTCGCTTCGCTCCTCGCGATGACGATCCTAACTCGGCGCAAGTCTCGTCAGCTCTAGAGCGATGCTGCTTTATCTAGGCCAACGGATCGCTCTCTTCGTCGCGACGCTCATCTTCGCGTCGCTGGTCGTCTTCGCGGTCATGCAGATCCTGCCGGGCGACGCGGCTGAGACCATGCTGGGGCCGACGGCGACCCCCGAGGCGGTCGCCGCGCTCTCGCACAAGCTTGGTCTCGATCTGCCGGCGCCCATCCGCTACGCGCACTGGATCGGGGGCGCTCTGCATGGCGATCTCGGCCTCTCTTACGCCTATGGCTCGCCGATCGCTCCCTTGATTGCGTCGAGCCTCGCGGTCAGCGCGCCCCTCTCGCTGATGGCGATGGCGCTCGCCGCTGTCGTCGGTCTCGCCGCCGGTGTCTACGCCGCGGACCGGCGCGGTCGCGCGGGCGATGCGATCGTCATGGGTTTCAGCCAGGTCGGCATCGCCGTGCCAAACTTCTGGCTCGCGATCCTGCTCGTGCTGGTCTTCGCCGTGACGCTGAGACTCGTTCCAGCGGGCGGGTTCCCGGGCTGGCATGACCCGGCGCGCGCGATTGGCGCCCTCATCCTTCCGGCGATCGCGCTTGGCGTCGTGCAGGCGGCGATCGTCACGCGCGTCACCCGGTCGGCGGTCATCGAGGCCTTGAACGAGGACTTCATGCGCACCGCGCGCGCCAAGGGCGTCTCGCGCCGCGCCGCGCTCTGGCGCCACGCCCTGCCGAACGCGCTGACGCCCATCCTCACCATCATGGGGCTGCAATTCGCCAACCTGATCGCGGGCGCGATCGTGGTCGAGAACGTGTTCGTCCTGCCGGGGCTCGGGCGCCTGATGCTGCAGTCGATCTCCAACCGCGACACGTTGGTGGTCGAGAATGGGGTGATGCTGCTGGCGGTGATCGTGATCGGACTGAACTTCGTCGTCGACATCGCCTGCGCAGCGATTGATCCAAGGCTGAGGGCTTCCGCGGCGTGACTGTGTCCGCCCGGTTCCGCCCGCGCGGGGGGGTGAGCCTGTGGCTCGGCGCCACGCTCGTCGCCGTGCTGATCGCGGCCGCTGTTGTGTCGCTCATCTGGACGCCCTATCCGCCGAGCGCGATCGACATTCCTCACAAGCTCGCGCCCCCATCCCACGCTCACTGGTTCGGCACCGACAATCTCGGACGCGACGTCGCTTCGCAGATCCTGGTCGGCTCTCGCATATCAATTTTGGTCGGCGTCATCGCGGTTGGGATCGGGCTCGCGTTCGGAATCGTCCTTGGCCTCATCGCGGCGTTTTCCAAAGGCCTCGTCGAAGACGCTCTGATGAAGCTCAGCGACTTCGTCTTTGCGTTTCCGGCCCTCCTTTTGGCGATCATGCTGACTTCGACCTTCGGCCCGGGCGTCGTCAACGCGATTATCGCTATCGGCGTCTACAACGTGCCGATTATTGCGAAGCTCACGCGCGCCACCGCCAACGGCGTTCTGTCGAGGGAATATGCGCTCGCCGCCCGCGCGGCGGGGCGTGGGCCGGTCGCGATCGCCATCGATCACGTGCTGCCCAATATTGCGCCTGCGCTGATCGTGCAGGCGACGATTCAATTTGCGATCGCCATTCTGGCCGAGGCGGCGCTTTCCTATCTCGGCCTCGGCGCGCAGCCCCCTGAGACCTCGTGGGGCAAGATGCTCGCCGACGCCCAGAACGTTCTCTACAACGCCCCGCGGCTCGCGCTCTATCCGGGCATTGCGATCGCGCTCAGCGTGCTAGGCCTCAATCTTCTCGGCGACGGATTGCGCGACGCGCTCGATCCGAAACTCAAGGCCCGGAGCTAGAGCGAGATGCATTTGCACGAATCGTCATCGCGAGGAGCGAAGCGACGTGGCGATCCAGAGAACGTAGGGCGCCCGGCGACTCCTGGATCGCCGCGTCGCGCCATAGCCCGTCCGGAAGGACGGGTATCTTTCGACGCCCTATACGCGCTTCTCGCGATGACGGCGCTGGATCAGCCTGAGATTCTTTTGGCCTGATGCTGCTCGAGGTCGCCGAACTCGCTGTCGATGTCGCGACGCGCGGAGGATTTCAGCGCGTCGTCGATCGGACCTCGTTTTCGCTTGATGAGGGCGAGAGCTTGGGCGTGGTGGGGGAATCCGGCTCGGGCAAGACGATGACCGCGCTTGCGCTGATGGGGCTGACGCCGGAAGGCGCAAGCGTTTCGGGTTCGATTCGCTTCGACGGACGAGAGCTCACCGGCCTCGACGACAATGCGATGCGACAATTGCGCGGCGATCGCATGGCCATGATCTTCCAGGAGCCGATGACGGCTCTCAATCCGCTGCGCCGCGTTGGCGCGCAAGTCGCCGAGCCGCTCATGCTGCATCGGGCTTTGAGCAAGCGCGAGGCGCACGCGCGGGCCGTCGCGTTGCTCGAACATGTGCGACTGGCCGAACCGGAACGCGCCGCTCGGTCCTATCCGTTCCAGCTTTCCGGCGGCGAACGGCAGCGCGCGATGATCGCGATGGCGATCGGCTGTGGCCCACGCCTGGTCATCGCCGACGAGCCGACCACGGCGCTCGACGTCACGGTGCAGGCGCGCATTCTCGCCCTCATCGACGGCCTCAAGTCGGAATCCAAGATGGCGATCCTGCTTGTCAGCCACGATCTCGCGGTGATCGCCGGACATTGCGACCGCGTCATCGTCATGTACGCGGGCATGATCATGGAGAGCGGGCCGGTCGAAGCGGTGTTGCGCCAGCCCAGAAACCCCTACACGCTGGCGCTGCTCGAGGCGCGCCCGCGGCCCGGCGCGCCACGTGGCGTGCGGTTGAAGACGATTCCGGGCTCGCCGCCGATTGCGCGGGAGCGTCGCAAGGGCTGCCCATTCGCGGGCCGATGCACGCTCACCATCGAGATCTGCCGCACTGTGGCGCCGCCCGAAATCGCCTTCGGGGCCGGCCACATCTCCCGCTGCCATCGCGCCGGCGAAGTCGGGCTCGCCCCATGAGCGACGCGCCGCTGCTCGAGGTCTCTTCGCTCGTCAAAATCTACCGCTCGCCCGGAATCGGGCCGTTTGCGCGGAAGAATGCTCGCCCCGCGCTGGCCGGGGTCAGCTTCTCAATGCATCAAGGACGCTCGTTCGGAATCGTCGGCGAATCCGGCTCCGGCAAGTCGACGCTGGCGCGCATCGCTCTCGCGCTCGACAAGCCGGACTCGGGAATGGTGCGCCTTCAGGGGCGTTCGCTGTTCGATCTGCCGCGACGCGAGTTGCGCGCAACCCGGGCGCATATGCAAATGATTTTCCAGGACCCCTATGGTTCGCTCGACCCGCGCCAGCGCGTCGAAAAAATCGTGGCCGAGCCGCTCGCGGCGCTCGGCGGAGCGGCGGGCGCCGAGCGCCATGCCCGCGTGCGAGCCTCGCTCGAGGCGGTCGGCCTCCAGGCGTCCGACGCGCGCAAGCATCCGCACGAGTTCTCCGGCGGCCAGCGCCAGCGCATCGCCATCGCGCGCGCGCTCATCACCCGGCCGAAGCTGGTCGTCGCCGACGAGCCGGTGTCGGCGCTCGACGTCTCGGTGCAGGCGCAGACGCTGAACCTGATGAGCGATCTCGAGCGCGATGCCGGCGTGACTTTTCTCTTGATCAGCCATGATCTCGCCGTCGTCGCCCATCTCTGTGAGACGACCGCGGTCATGTACCGCGGGCGCATCGTCGAGATCGGCGAAACCGCGGCCATGTTCGCCCACCCGGCGCACCCCTATACGCGCGAACTGGTCGACGCCACGCCGCGTCTCGATGGGGTTCGTCATCGCGAGGAGCGAAGCGACGCGGCGATCCAGGGGGCCGTAGGGCGTCCTGAGACTCCTGGATTGCTTCGCTTCGCTCGCAATGACGAGCTTGTCTCCGAAACGCTGGAGGGCTGCCCGTATGCCGCGCGCTGCGCGTTCGCACGTCCGCGCTGCCGCGAGGAGGCGCCAGTGCTCGAGACAAAAGGCGGCGGAAGCCGCAAGGTCGCGTGCCACTTCCCTCTCGATTAGGTCAGTGTCCCTGACATTAATGTAATGCTTTTTTACATGCGCCGGCCCTTGCGCGCTCTTCGACTGCTCCCAATCTCATACGGGTGCCGGCGACCGCTCTCTTGGAGCGGCGCTCGCGACAGGACTTGGAGGCTCATATGGGCACTGCGGATGGCGCCATGGGTGGTTCGTACGGCGCGCGAGAATTCGGCGCGGGCGAGTGGGCTGGCGCGCGTTGGCGACGCAGCGGCGGTTCGCGCTGGTCGGCGTTCGAAATCATCGCGATGGTTCTTGGCTTCATCGTCTTCTGGCCGATCGGTCTTGCGATCCTCGGCTACAAGTTCTGGCAGCGCCGCTATGGCGGCCCGGACCTGCAGACGCTGGCGACCAACAAATGGCAGGATGCGCGCACCATGATGTCGTCTAACTCTTCTTCTTGGGGCTGCGGCGCCGTGAACCGCGCGAGCCGCTATTATGGCGCTTCGACCGGCAACGCCGCTTTCAACGAATGGCGGACAGCCGAACTGACACGCCTCGACGAAGAGCGGCGTAAGCTCGATGAGGCGCAACGCGAATTCGCTGAATATTCGGACGCGATCCGCCGCGCCAAGGATCGCGAGGAGTTCGATCGGTTCATGGCCGAACGCCGGGCCCGTCCGGCCGGCGCGCCGAGCGCGACCTAAACCGTCTTTCTGCCGACGCGATCGTTGATCGCGTCGGTCGCGTTCCAAAGGGCGTCCGGGAGGATGCCCGTCTACCGACAACGATGGGCGCGGCCACCGCTCCCGTTTTGTGGACGCGATCGGTGATCGCGTCGGCCGCGGTCCAAAGGGCGTTCGGAAGAACGCCCGTCTGGCGACGGGCTATGGATCGCGGCTACAGCTTGACGCTCTCGCGTCCTGAAGTGGTATGCTCAGGCTTCTCGCCAGCCTCGGAGCGTTCCATGCGCCGCGCCCACCGCTTCTTCGCCACGCTTGTCCTTGCCTTCGTGGTGTCAGCGGGCGCCGCTTTCGCCAAGGACAGCGTGACGATCGGCATGGTGCTCGAGCCGCCCGGGCTCGATCCTACAGCCGCGCCGGCGGCGGCGATCGGCGAGGTCACGCACTACAACATCTTCGAGGGCCTGACGAAGATCAACGAGGACTTCTCGGTGACGCCGCTTTTGGCCGAGAAATGGGACTTCTCGCCCGATCTCAAGACGCTCACCTTCACCCTTAAGCCGAACGTCAAGTTTCAGGACGAAGAGCCTTTCTCGTCGAAGGACGTCAAGTTTTCCTTCGAACGCTACGCCGACAAGGAATCGACGAACAAGGACAAGGCCTTCTTCGCCTCGATCGAATCGATCGACACGCCCGATCCGATGACATTGGTGCTTAAGTTCAAGGAGCCGAGCTTCGAGGCGCTCTATCGTCTGGGCATGGATACCGCGGTCATCCTCGATGAAAAGAGCGCGACGGCCGCATCGACCAATCCCGTCGGCACCGGACCCTACAAGCTCGCCTCCTGGGAAAAAGGTTCGTCGATCGTGCTCGACAAATGGGACGGCTTTCGCGACGCCGCGAAGATTCCGCTCGCCCACGCGACCTTCCGCTTCATCTCCGATCCCTCGGCGGCGGTCGCGGCGATGCT
>DATCEJ010000140.1:0-4305 GCA_036510135.1 Roseiarcus sp.
CGGTCGAGAATACGCAGGGCGATCGTATGGGGCGGCCATGCGGCGATTGCGGCGGCGATGATCGCGGCTGAGACGTCAGAGGCGCGGATCTTGTCTTCGCGCAAGACCGATGGGGTGGAATCGGCGCCCGCGCCCATGAACTGGATGCGGAATGGTTGGGGCGTGGGTACGCCCATCGTCGTCGGCTGGCGTTCCGGCTCGGCCTCCGGCTCTGGGCGAGCTCGCGCCTTGCGCGGCGCGTCCGGCTCGCGATCCAGCACGAAGAAGGTGTTCATCTCCAGTTGGGTCGAGAGATTGAGCCCGACGCGGCTGCCGGTCTTGCGCGCAATCGCCTTGGCGACGAGCGCCCAATCCTCGGCGATCGCATCGGAACTCGCCTCGTGCTCCCTTCGGCGCGCCTCCTGATAGGCCCGATCGCCGAGATCGCGGATCAGCGCGTCAGCCTCGGCCTCGATGCGTTCGCTTCGAGCGCGCTTGGAAGGCGCCCAGGTGGTCATTGTCCGTTCCCTTCCACCCCGTGGCCCAATAGCTGCATATTCAGGCGACGCGGGCAACAGCTTTCGATAACAGCCGCGACTGCCGTGCATCGTCGGGCCGGCCGAATGGCCTACCCGGCGCGCCGAAACTGCCCATGTCGGAAGTCAAGCGCTTGATAAAGTGTTGGATGAGACGTGTTAGGATTATGCAGCAGGCAACTGATATTGCTAAACTGTTTCAATCGAGCCAATTCACTCGGTCATCAGCCGCTCGACCAGTTGCCGAACCCCGGTCTGGACTCGCCTCGCGCGCAGCCGCTCCGCCGCGACGATTGTCTTCACGTCGCCATAGGCGCGGTTGAGGTCGTCGTTGACCACAACGTAATGGTAGTCGCGCCAGCGCTCGATCTCCGTCCGGGCGTTCTGGAACCGCGCCTCGATCGATGAGGCCGTGTCCTCCGCCCGCCGATCGAGGCGCGCGCGCAATTCCCGCATCGAGGGCGGCAGCACGAAAATGCTGACGACGTCGTCGCCCAGCCGTTCGCGCACTTGGGCGGCGCCCTGCCAGTCGATGTCGAACAGCATGTCGCGCCCCTGAGCCAGCACCTTCTCCACCGGCGCGCGGGGCGTGCCATAGGCGTTGCCATGCACCTCGGCCGATTCGAGCAGTTCATCGCCCGCCTTCATGCGCTCGAATTCGCCCGGCTTGATGAAGTGATAATGGATGCCGTCCGCCTCGGACGGTCGTTGTTGGCGCGTTGTCACCGAGACCGAGAGCGTGAGATCAAGCGCGCTGTCCCGCATGAGCATCCGGGTCAGCGTGGTCTTGCCCGCCCCCGACGGCGAGGACAGAATCAGGATCATGCCTCGCCGGCTCGCGGCCATCGCTTCGAATCTCACTCGACGTTCTGCACCTGCTCGCGGAATTGCTCGATTTGGGCTCTCAGTTCAAGCCCCTGCGCGGTCAGGCTCACGTCATTGGCCTTGGCGCCGAGGGTGCTCGCCTCCCGCCCCAGCTCCTGGGCCAGGAAATCGAGCCGGCGGCCGATCGGGCCCCCTTGGTCGATCAGCGCCCGCGCGGCAGCCACATGGGTCTTGAGCCGGTCGAGTTCCTCGCGGATGTCGGCCTTGGCCGCGAGCAGGATGCCCTCCTGGTGGAGGCGGTTCTCGTCGAAGCCGCGCGATGACGCCATCAGTGTCTGGACGCTCTGGGCCAGTCGTTCGCGCACGGCTTCGGGCCGGCGCGCCGGATTGGCGTCGGCGGCCTCGACCAGCCCGGCAATGGCGTTCAGCCATTCGGTCAGCAATGCCGCAAGCGCCTTTCCCTCGATCCGGCGCGCGACGGCAAGCGCGGCGACCGCTTCGTCGACGCTCGCAAGCGCGCCCGCGCAAGCGGCATCGACTGACGCCTCATCGTCGCCCGCCTCGACGGTCTCCACGATCCCACGCAATCCCAAAAGTCCGTCCATGGTGGGAGGCGCAAGTCCGGTTTTCTGAGCCGCCTCGCGCGCCGCAACGGCAATTGATTCGAGCGCGGCGCGGTCGATTCGCGCTTCGATCGCGGCGCCGTCGCGCTGGGCGGTGAGCGTGCCGAAACAGGTCCCACGCGCGAGCGCCTTGACGACCCGAGCGCGAGCTTCTGTTTCAACCCGGTCGAAGGGCGCGGGCATGCGCAGCCTGATATCGAGCCCCTTGGCGTTGACGCTCTTGAGTTCGAACGCCCAACGCCAGGGGCCGCTCATTCCGGCGGCGCGGGCGAATCCCGTCATGCTGCTCACGGACATCGCCTCAATGCCTTTCGCCGCTCGAATCGCGCTTCGGCTCCGGTTGGAGCGAAAGATCGTTCGCGCCGATCAATCGGCGCCGCCCGTTGGTTCATATTGAGTTCAGGCTGCGACCTCTATGGATCGCTGTGACCCGTTTGGGTTCCCTAACCACAGGAAAATCCTCCCATGATCAAGACCCTTGCCGCCGCGGCCGTTCTCTCGCTCGGCCTCGCTGGCTACGCCGTCGCGCAGGAAACGTCGCCCGGCGCGCCTGCCGGAAGCGCGTCGGTGAATGCCGAACCGCCGATGACCCATCACCATCATCATCACCACCATCATCATCATCACCATCACATGCATCACATGCACCATGATATGGCTCCCGCCGCGGCTCCGGCAGCTCCCGCGCAATAAGCAGGTTCCGCGCGCAGACTTTCGAGTTCTCGCGAAACTTTCAGCTCTCCAGACAAGTCCCTGTTTGGAGAGCTGTTTTGTCTCCATTTTAATCTGCAAATTAAGCTTAGAGTTTGCGTTGCGCCTCGGTCTTGTTCTGAACTATGCGCTTGCGCGTCTGGACCTCGACCCGCGGCCCCTCCACCAGACGAACGACCGCCCCCCACAATGTGCGCACGTCCTGTTGCGTCGGCTCCATGCGGTGGAGCATGTTGCGCAGGTTCCGCCGCATCCCCGGCTTCTTGGTCACGGGGCGGAAAAAGCCATTCTGCTCAAGCTTGTCCTCGAGGAAATTGAAGAAGGCGAGCAGCATCTCGCGCTGCGCCGGGGGCGACTGGACGCGCGGAATCGTCGACGGCGGCGGCGCGTCGCCATGGGCTGCCTTGAACCATTCGTAGCCGCAAAGCAGCACCGCCTGGGAAAGGTTGAGCGACGCGTAAGCGGGGCTGGTTGGAAAAGTGACGATCGCGTCGGCGAGCGCGACTTCGTCATTGTCCAATCCGGTGCGCTCCGGCCCGAACAGGATGCCGCGCTTCTCAGCCGTCGCCGCGGCGGTCGCGCCCATGGCGACGCTGGGGCTCAGGACGGCCTTCATCTGCCCGCGCTCACGCGCCGTCGTCGCGTAAAGCACATGGAGGTCGCCGACCGCCGCCTCGACGCTCGGAAAAAGCTTCGCCGCGTCCAGGAGGCCGGTCGCGCCCGCCGCCGCGGAATAAGCGACCTTGCGATATTCGTCGGTGCGCGGCCAGCCCTGGCGGGGATTGACCAGGCGCAGGTCGTCGAGGCCGAAATTGGCCATGGCGCGTGCGCACATGCCGATGTTCACGGCGAGTTGCGGCCGAACCAGAATGATCGCTGGACCGCCGCCGAGCGGCGGCCGTGTCCTGTCCGTGCCCGCGCCAACCATCGTGGGCCCGCTATAGCACGGCGGCGGCGGAGGCAATGCTCGTGGAGATCAATTGGAATAAACCCTTTGGCCCGAGCTTTGATCAGCCGGGCGCCAAACTTCGCGATGTGATAAGGCGGTCGCAAAGCTTCGCAAATTTTTGTCCATCAATTTGCTTCAATTGAATCGTCTCGAACACATTCATGATTGGTTGGAACAGAATTGTAACGTCATCGATAAAGATTGTCACGTCGGCTCGAACTGCGGAAACTTCTTGACTCTGATTTTGCCGGCCTGCTGGCGGAGTCGCCAAAGATTTCAATTCATCTGCATGCGAAGCCACGTATCCGCAGTGCTCCACCCCACCTTTTCGAGCCGCAGCGCCATTTCTGGCGATACGCCGCTATGCTCGTTCAAGAGGTCGGACAGAGCTTTGCGCGTCACGCCAAGGTGCTCGGCTGTTTTCCTCACGGTCAGGCCAAGAGGCTTCAGGCAGGATTCGCGGATCACTTCGCCGGGATGGGCGGGGTTGTGCATTGTCATGGTCCGTCCTTTCCGGCGGTCAGTGGTAGTCGATCAAATCAAGGTCGGTCACGTCCTCGCCGTCGAAGGCAAAGACAAGCCGCCAATTGCCCGACACCGAAACCGCCCATTGTCCCTTGCGCTCACCCTTCAGGGGATGAAGCCTGAAAGCCGGATTGTTCAGGCCGGCAGGACTTGCGGC
>DATCEJ010000141.1:0-2072 GCA_036510135.1 Roseiarcus sp.
GCGGCCGATGCGCATGTCGACCTTGGCGAAGTCCTCGTAGACGATCGGCGGCTTGTCCATCAGGCCTTCAGCACTTCCCGATGCGCTTTGACAAAGGCGGCCAAGCTCTCAAAGCGAAAGTCGTAACGGGGCGTCCTGGCGAGAGCCACGGTCGCGCCGGAGCCCTCCTGACCATGGCGGCGCTGAATCCAGCATGAGGCGAGCCCCTGCTCGTTCGCCGGCCCGTGGTCATGGAAGAGGCTCTCGGCGGTGTGAAGGATCGCGCTCTTCTCGATCCCGAGCGTTTTGATCTTGGCGAGCATGTAGTCGAAATTCCGCGGTGAGGGCTTGTAGGAGCCGCAGTCCTCCGCCGTGTAGACCGCATCGAAATCGACGCCCAGCTTTTCGTTACTGAAGGAAAAACTCTCGTTGTCCACGTTCGACAGGACAGCGAGCGTATAGTGTTCCTTCAGGTATCGAAGGGACGCGACCGTGTCAGCGAAGACCGGCCAGTTCCGGACCGAGCGGCCATAGGCGACACAATCGCTCCAGCTTGTCGCGACGCCCCATTCTTCGGCCAGGCGGCGATAAACGGTCGCCAGCAAATCGCGATAGACTTTGGCCGGCGTCTGGATTTGCTGCGAGGATTCGTGGCGCGCGTGCGCTTCGAGAATTTCATCGCGCGTGACCTTCCGCGACGCTTTGCTGGTCAGGGGTTTCAGGGCTTCGACCATGCCCGATTCCCAGTCGATCAGCGTGCCGTAGCAATCGAAAGTCAGGGCCTTGAAGTCGGTGAGCTTGGCCACTGACTTTGCGCTCGACGCTGATGAACTTGAGGATGTCATTTGGATGGTGGTGGAGCCAGACGGAATCGAACCGACGACCTCTTCAATGCCATTGAAGCGCTCTCCCAACTGAGCTATGGCCCCATTTTCCAAAAATGTCGCGGCTCCGATTGGGGCGGAGCCGCCTTCACTTCCGAGGGCGGCGGTATAACCGCAAACTTGCCGCGTCCACAAGGGCCGCGGGCCAAAAAAGCCGCGGTCCGCGCCCGCCGGTCGACGCCAGGCCCAAATTCCCGTGCTGTTCAGGTTTCCTCGTCAGGCGCGATGTCGCCATCGATGAGGTTCGTGACGTCGTCGTCCTCCTCTTCCTCTTCCAGGAACGGATCATTCGCGGCGTCCTCCTCGGCGTCCTCCTCGACATCGACGTCGTCAACCACCGGCTCGGCGGCGGCCTTCTCCTCGCCCGCCTCGACCTCGTCGAGCGACACGACCTCCACGCCGGCGGGTGTCGCAACCTCGGTGTCCTCTTCTTCTTCAGCCTTGGCGGCTGGCCGCGCCCGCGTCGCGGCCGCGACCTGGAACACGGTCCCGCATTTCGGGCAGACGATGGGGTCCTTGTTGAGATCAAAGAATTTCGCGCCGCAGTTCTGGCACTGATGTTTGGTTCCGAGTTCGGGCTTGGACAAGGCGATCTATTCCCGGTGAGTGGAGGATAAAATTTCGGCGGGGGTTCGGTTAGTCGCCGCCCCCCGCCCTGTCAATGCGCCATATGGGCGCCGGTCGACAGTTTCCAGCGTCGGTGATACGAGCGCGGTCCGCCGGATGGCGCGTTCGTTCAGCTCCCGGCCAAGGAAGGTCCCTGGTGTCCGCCCACTCGTCGCATCACTCCCCGGCTTCGCCGCTCAGCGCCAGGCGCGCGCGACCGCTTAAAGGTCGTCTGCGGCCGCCAGGCGACAAATCGATCTCGCATCGGGCGTTTCTGCTTGGCCTCCTTGCCTGCGGCGAGACGAACGTCGAGGGGCTGCTCGAGGGCGACGATGTGCTCAGGACCGGCAAGGCCTGCCAGGCCTTGGGCGCAGTCACCGAGCGTCTCGGCCCGGGCGCATGGCGAATTCGCGGCCCGGGGATCGGGGCGCTTCCGGCGCCGCGCGAAGCGCTCGATTTCGGCAATGCTGGCACGGGCTGCCGCCTGATGATGGGCGTCGTCGGCGGTCACGGAATCACCGCGACCTTCGACGGCGACGCTTCGCTGCGCAAGCGGCCGATGCGGCGCATCCTCGATCCGCTCAGGCTCATGGGCGCGCAGGT
>DATCEJ010000142.1:0-5758 GCA_036510135.1 Roseiarcus sp.
GCTTGGGGTCGTGGCGGCGATCACGCCGTGGAATTCGCCGTTGATGCTCGCCACCTGGAAGCTGGCGCCGGCTCTGGCCGCAGGCAACACAATCGTCTGGAAGCCGTCTGAATTCTCGTCAGTGTCGGCGCTCGAATTTGGCCGTCTGTTCGAGAAAGCCGGGTTTCCTGCCGGCGTCGTTAACATCCTAACCGGGTTCGGCTCCGAGATCGGCGAGCGTCTTGTCACCCATCCGCGCGTCGCGAAGATCGCCTTCACCGGAGGCGACCGCACCGGACAAGGCGTCTACGAGCTTGCCGCGCGATCCATCAAGCCAGTTACGCTCGAGCTTGGCGGCAAATCGGCCAATATCGTGTTCAAGGACGCCGTTATCGACAATGCCGTCAAGGGTGTCGTGTCGGGGATTTTCGCCGCCACTGGACAGACTTGCATCGCCGGCTCGCGCGCGCTGATCCATCGTTCGATCCACAATGAGTTCGTCGACAAGCTTGTTGCGCTCGGCGAGACCGCGCGCATGGGCGACCCATTGCTCGACACGACTCAGGTCGGGCCGATAACGACCCGGCCCCAATTCAAGAAGGTGCTCGACTATATCGAAGTCGCCAAAAGCGAGGGTGCCTCCTGCGTGCTCGGCGGCGGCAAAGCCGTTCGCGCCGAATGCGGTGAAGGATGGTTCGTCGAGCCGACCGTGTTTACCGACGTTAAGCCTGAGATGCGCATCGCGCAGGAGGAAGTGTTCGGACCAGTTCTGTCAGTGATCACCTTCGACGACCAGGAAGAGGCGATCGAGATCGCCAACAACACGCAATACGGACTCGCGGCGGGCGTGTGGACCCAAAGCATGGGGACCGCCTTCACCATGGCTGAGCGCCTCGAGGCCGGCACCGTCTGGGTCAACACCTACCGGGCGACGAGCTACCTCTCCCCCTTTGGCGGCTACAAGCGCTCTGGCATTGGACGTGAAAGCGGCCTGACGGCGATCCGCGAATACCTGCAAGAAAAGAGCGTGTGGATCGATACGATCGGAGAGGTCGCGAACCCCTTCGTTCAGCGCTAACTTCGGCCGCATTGCGGAGCGAGATTGTGCTTGCTAATTTCGCCCGTTCCGGCGCTGGTGCGCCGAGCGCCGCCGGTCCGAAACTCTTTTCAATGGAATTGAAGCAGCTCGATTACTTTCTGGGAGTCGCGGAATCGGGGAGTTTCTCCAAGGCGGCCATCCGTCTGTCGGTCGCCCAGCCAATCCTCAGCCGGCAAATCAAACTGCTTGAGTCCGAGCTCGGGGTCGAGCTCCTCTATCGCAACGGACGGGGAGTGGTCGTGTCCGAGGCCGGCAAGGTGCTCGAGACCTATGCGCGTAGCGTTGTTGGTCTGGTCGAAAAGGCCCGGTCCGAAATCGGGTCCCTGAAGGCGGAGCCCAGAGGCCGTGTCGCCATCGCGATGCCGCCTTCGATTGGCTGGATGCTGACCGGTCCGCTCGTCGTGCGTTGTCGCGAGGCTTTCCCTCAGATCCTTCTCCACCTCGCGGAGGGCTTCAGCGGTCACGTTGCCGAATGGCTTTCTACCGGCAGGGTGGACATTGGCGTCGTCTATAAGGCGCCCCGGCTGTCGACGCTTCAGACCGAGCCACTGCTCACCGACGAGCTCATTCTCCTCGGCGCCGTGGACGATCCGGCTGGCCTGGGCGGCGACCGCGTGCCGACCAAGCGGCTCGCCGACATTCCAGTCATTTTACCGGCGCGACCGCATGGCTTGCGCGTCCTCATCGACAACGAGCTCGAAAAGCTTGGTGTCGTCGCCAATGTCGTGTTCGAGGTCGACGCCATGCCGTCGACGCTGAGCCTCGTGGAGCGGGGCGTCGGATACACCGTCCTGTCAGAGGGCGCGGTGAAGCACCTCTTGAACGCCGGGCGCATTCGGAGGTGGGCGCTGACAAACCCGACCTTGATGCGCGAACTTTTGCTTGCGACTTCGACTCAGCGGCCAATGAGCGTTGCGACTCGTCTTGTCGCCCGTCTCATCCGTGATGAGGTTCAGGCAATCCTTCGTGGCGACAATCAGCCCGCGGATCGTAAGCGCTCCGAGGCGAAGGTTGCGCCGAGCTCGCAAATGTAGACCTGCTGACCGACAGCAGTTGAGCAAAACCAAGACCAGGGAGGTCTCGATGTCGAGTTCCGTCGCCCTAGCAGAAGCGCCTGTGACACGCAGCGCCGCTCCGCTCTCCGTCCGCATGGCGTCCGCGATCGCAGCCAAGCGGGATGGCGAGATTTCCGCCGCCGCTCGCGAAAAGCTGAGGATCTGCCTGCTCGACTTTCTTGCGTGCGCTTTTGAAGCGCACGGGCTGCCGTGGGCTCGCCAGGCGCAGGGTCTGGCCACAGCCGGAGCCGGTCCCTGCTCGATCATTGGGACGAACGTCAAAGCCCCCGCAATCGACGCCGTCTTCGCCAACAGCGTCGCCGGTCACGGGCTGGTGCGCGAGGACATGCATACCGGCAGCGTCAGCCATCTTGGCATCGTCGTTCTGCCTCCGCTGCTTGCGCTTGCTCAGCAGAGCCGCGTTGATGGGCGCAGCTTCGCCACGGCCGCTGTCGTCGGATATGAGGTCGGCGGCCGCATCGGCCGCGCGATTGTGACGCCGGAATTCGCCCGAACCTTCCGCCCGACCGGTTTCACCGGACCCCTGGCTGCGGCGGCCGCCTGCAGCCGATTGCTCGGTCTCGATGAGACCGCGACGGCCAGCGCGCTTTCGCTTGCCGCCAATTTCGTTGGGGGGCAGAACCAATGGCCTCACACCGGCGCGGACGAGATGTTCTTCGAAGCCGGGGTCGCCGCGCGCAATGGTTGGACCGCCGCCCGACTTGCGGCGCTTGGTGCATATGGTTCGGAGAAGGCGCTCGACGGGGAAGCAGGATTGCTCACTGCCTACCGGCCCGACCATAAGGCGCCCGAGGTTCGCCTGTTCGACGGCGAGCCGGAGATCATGTCGGTTTTCTTCAAGCCCGTTCCGGTCTGCAATTTCGCGCAAACCCCCTGCCTCGCCGCGGTGGCGCTGGCCAAAGATAATAGGTTCGAGGCTTCGGAGATCGTTTCGGTCGAGGTCAGCGCGTCGCGCGCCGCCAAGGCCTATCCCGGCTGCGACTATGCCGGCCCGTTCGCGCGCGTCCTCCAGGCGAAAATGAGCATCCACTATGCGGTGGCGAGCGCGCTCATGCGCGGATCGGTCGATGAAGCGAGTTATCTCAAGCTTGACGATCCAGCGCTGCTCGCGTTGGCGGCGAAAGTGACGGTTCATGCGGGTGACGACTTCACCGCGGCATTCCCCGCCAAGCAAGGAGCCGAAGTGACGGTGCGCCTCAAGGACGGGCGCGTCCTCTCGCATCGCCTTCAGGATGTCATCCCGGCGGATCTCGACCTCATTCGTCGGCGGTTCCGCGCCGCCGCCGCCAAGGCGATCGGCGCAGACGCGGCCAAGGCCCTCGAAGCTGCGGTCGACGATCTCGACCGCAGCACGGATGTGGGCGCCCTGATGCAGCTCGCTCTCGCGCCGATCGCCAAAGCCGGCGCGGCGTAGTCTTGAATCGCCCAAGCGGACCAGCCTGAGCGAACAAAGCGCGGGAGCCATGGCTGACGATAACAACCTTCCGCGCTATCAGGTCTACGCGCTGCGCTATGCGACCCGCGAAGGCCGCCGACAGGACAATTTCATTGGCGGCGATCCGCATGACGGGCCGATGCCGATGGATTACTTCTGCTGGCTCGCGATCAGCGACGAGCGCCGCTTCGTCATCGATTGCGGCTTCACCGAGGAAGTGTCGGCTCAACGCAAGCGCACCTACCTGCGCAATCCCGTTGATGCGCTCGAGCTCCTGGGCGTGCGCGCTGCCGACGTCGAGGACGTCATCATCACCCACCTCCACTACGATCACGTCGGCAATTTTGATCGATTTCCGAAGGCTCGCTTTCATCTTCAAGAGACTGAACTCGCTTTCGCGACCGGGAAATACATGCGGCATCCTTTCCTGTCGCACGCCTTCGAGGTCGAGGACGTCGTCGGCATGGTTCGGTTGAACTATCGCGGGCGAGTCGTCTTCCACAACGGCGACGTGGAGCTCGCGCCCGGTTTGCGTCTGCATCTGGCGGGCGGCCATTCGGCGGGATTGCAATTCGTCAGCGTGCGCACGCAGCGAGGTTGGGTGGTGCTGGCGTCCGACGTGACGCACTATTACGAGCACATGGAAAGCGGACGGCCTTTCACGACCACGTTCCATGTCGGCGACACGCTCGAAGGTTACGATCGGCTCAGAGCCATAGCGCCGAGCCCCGATCACATCGTGCCGGGTCACGATCCCTTGGTGATGCAGCTCTATCCGCCGCCCTCTCCAGAGCTCAAGGGCGTCGCCGTGCGCCTCGACGCGCAGCCGATGAAGCGACCCTCGAACGGGGCTGGGCCCTAAGCCAAATGGATGCGGCGGGCGGCATCGCCTCCGCCGAATACGCGAAAGGGCGCGTCGTCACGATCGCCATCGATGCGATGACCTTTATCCGACCCGTCAAGGTCGGCGACGTGCTCTGCGTCTACACTGCCATTGACGGGGTCGGTCGGACCTCGATGTCGAGGCGTGGGCGCGCCGGCGGCGGACGCATGACCGCGAAAAAGTAACCGACGCCACCTTCACTTTTGTCGCCATAGACGAGGATGGCAGGCCCCGACCCGTTACCGCCGGGCAGGCCGAAGGCGAAATATAACGGCTCAGCGCCGGCCTCAGAGGATCGGGTCCGTAGTCGCGCCGAGCGCTTCGGAGTTGGACGGAATTGGGGCGTCTGCATTGGCCGCGCGTACCGTCCGCTTGCTCGATCGATTTGGGTTTTCTTGGACCATCGCGGTTTTGCCCCAGAGGGCCCGGAAACAAGGCTTGGATTTCCTTGGATTTCCTTGGATTCTCTCGTCAGAAACTAGACTGTTCAATGGGTTACGCGGGATTCTCCGCGTAGAAATTTCTCGCGCCCTTTTGGGCGGTGCTGGGACAGGACCCGTATTCTTACGGCGCAGAAACGCGGTATGGCACATCCAGCAAGTCTAACTCTTTTTCTGCTTTTCTGCAATCAATTGCCGGCGACAGAAATTGTCGATGCTTTGTGAGCCGCCCACGGCGTCAGTGATTCCGCTCAATCCCCATCGCCGATTTGAGCCTGGCAAAAGAACTTCAGTCTTGAAGCGTTCAAATTAGAGTCGTAGCCCACCCGGTGGGATGGGCATGCTCCAATAACCTCATTGCGGCGCGACCTTAGCCTTCGGAGCACCATAGTCATGAAACTGAAAGAATTTGCGACAGCGCTCGCCTGTGGGGTGCTGCTCCAGTCGACGGTTGCGTTCGCAGCCACCGAAACGGTCGGCACCAGCTTCGGGTTTAACTTCGGCTCACCGACCTTTGCCTTGCCGGCGTTCGACCCAGCGCTGGGTACGCTAACGGGCGTTGAGCTGGAAGTGGACAGTTTGAACTTAGTGCAGATCGACGTTTTCGACGACCTTCAAGATGAACCTCGGGGGCTCTTATAGCGATACCTATTGATATGGGCCGTTTCCGATTGCGCCCTTGATCCAGGTTTGGGGCGTGGCTTGATCACCCCAGGCTTCGAGGGCGCGGCGCCAGCCAAGATAGTTGGGCAGGTTCTTGGTGGCGACGCCGTTGAAGCGGTTGAACCACTGCTTGAGGCGGCCGTGGTAGGCGTTGACGTTGTTGATGTGCAGGTGAGGAGCCTC
>DATCEJ010000143.1:0-3483 GCA_036510135.1 Roseiarcus sp.
TGACGCGCGGGTCGCCGGCGGCGCCCTTCCTGTTCTGCGGAAGGGTGGGGCGGAGTGGCTGTTCCTTCTCCCCGCCCTCATATTCTTCATCGGCTACCAGGTCTGGCCGATCTTCCGCGTTTTGTGGCTGAGCTTCACGAACTTCCAGCTCCTGTCGGACAGGCCGGCGCAATGGGTCGGGTTCGACAATTACGCGCAGGCGCTTCACGACCCGCTGATGTGGGCGAGCCTCGGGCGGGCGGCTCTGTTCACCATCATGTTCCTGCCCGGAACGATCATCCTTCCCTTGCTTCTCGCGATCCTCGTCGACCGGGTCGGGAACCAACGCCTCGCCACGGTTTACCGGGTGATCCTGCTCATTCCGGCGGTCATTCCGAGCACGTTGATCTTCGTGCTGTGGAAGTGGATGTACAATTATCAGAGCGGCCCGATCAACCATCTGCTGGTCAACACGTTCGGCCTGTTCACGCTGCAAAACGCGCCACAGTGGCTTGGCGGCACGGCGCTCACGCTGCCGGCAATTGCGATCATGGAAGTCTGGTGGGGTCTCGGCTACCACACAATCTTCTTCATCGCCGGCCTTGCGGCGATCCCCAAGGATTTGCCGGACGCGGCGCGCATCGACGGCGCCAGCGAGTGGCAGGTGTTCTGGCATGTGACGCGGCCGCAACTTGCCCCGATCATGATGATCCTGGTCGTCCTGCGCTTCGGCTCGGCGATGGCGGTGATCGACGAATATCTCATCTTCGGCGGCTTCAACCGCGCTTCGCCGACCTACACCTGGACGATTTTCATGTACGACCAGGCGTTCCACACCGGGCTCTGGCGCCAAGGCTACGCCGCCTCAATTGGCATGATCGGCGCAATCGCCATGATGTTCGTGATGGCGGGGCTTATCTGGATCTTCCGTCCGAAAGGGTGACAATGACGCTCGAAGCCAATCGCGCTGATATCGGCGAACTTGGAGATGAACGGGCCTCGTCTGTTGGGGCCGGGGCGCTTCGCCACGTCATCATCAACCTGTTCAACCTCGTTATCCTGCTGCCGCTCGCCTGGGTTTTGCTCATGTCGGTGAAGTCGCTGCCCGACGCGGCGCGTGGCGATTTCTGGCCAAAGCACTTCGATTTCACCCACTATAGCTTTGTCTTTCAGCACATCGCGACGCTACCGATCAATATGTTCAACAGCATCTATGTCACTGCCGCGACCGTTCTCATCACGACAGCCTGCGCCGTGCTCGCGGGTTACGCGCTCGTGCATATCAAACCCGTCGGCGCGGGGCTTGTGGTGACGGCGTTGCTCGTCTCCCTCTATTTCCCCGTGCGCGTCGTCTCGATCATCAGCATTTACGAAACGCAGCATTGGCTCGGACTGATCAACAACACGAGCGGGCTCATTCTACCCTACATCACGCTGCAGCTGGCGATCAGCATCTTGATCATGCGCAGCATGTTCCAATTGGTGCCACACGAAATGTTCGAATCGGCGAGGATCGACGGCGCCGGCCATTGGCGGGCGCTGTGGGAAATCGGTCTGCCAATGGTGCGCAATGGACTGGTCGTGATCTTCATCGTCAATTTCGTCGCCGCCTGGGGTGAATATCTGTTCTGCCTGACGCTTATCGATGACGAGGCCAAGCGCACGATGCCGGTGGTCCTCGCCGCCGCCCAGGGCGGGCAGGGACAGTGGGCTTGGCCAAACCTCGCGGCGGTCTACGTCATCGTCGTGACGCCGGGCATCATCGCGTTTACGCTGGCGCAGAGGCTGTTCTTCAAAGGTCTTATGGAAGGGGCGCTGAAGGGCTGAGCTTTGCAAGGGCTCTCGCGGACGCGGCCTCTCGGGAACATCGCATGACATTCAAAAACAAGGTGGTCGCCATCACCGGCGCCGCGGGCGGAATCGGCCAAAGCCTGTGCCGGTTGTTCCTCGACGAGGGGGCGAAGATCGCGGCAATAGACAAGAAAGCGAGCCTCGCAGGTCTCGCGGCTGAACTCAACGCGGACGCCGGCCGCTTCGCTCATGCGGTCGCCGACATCAGCGACCCTCATGAGGTCGAGCGCGCATTCGCGTCGCTGACCCGCGCGTTGGGGCCGGTCGACGTTCTCGTCAACAATGCCGGCGGCTCGACCCACGGAACCTTGGCCCGCACCGATGCGGCCGGATGGCGGCGGAATATCGAGGGCAATCTCGACAACGCCTATTATTGCGCTCATGCCGTCATCCCCGGCATGCTGGCGAAGCGTTCCGGCGTCATCATCAATATCGGTTCGGTCAACGGGCTCAGCGCGCTTGGCGATCCAGCCTATAGCGCCGCCAAGGCTGGGATGATCTCGCTGACCCGGTCATTGGCGCAGGAATATGGCCCGTACGGCGTCCGCGCCAATATCGTGCTGCCAGGCACCGTGCGCACACCGGTCTGGGAGAGGCGCGCCGCCAAGGATCCCGAGGTCCTGGAAACGCTCCGGCGCTGGTACCCTCTTGGGCGCGTGGTCGAGCCTGTCGATATCGCGAGAGCCGTCGCTTTCCTGGCGTCTGACGCGGCCTCGGCGATCACCGGCGTCGCTCTGCCCGTCGACTGCGGGCTGACCTCGGGCAATATCCTGATGAGAAGGGATCTGACGCTCGAAGACCTCTGATCGCGCCGACCAAGGAAGCTCGATCGCATTGGCGAGCGCCGCTGGCGTCTCTCCGATTTGAATCGTTGGGCGCCATCGCGCGGGGCGCGGAGCGTCGATTTGGACCGCCGTCAAAATAATCCTGCGAGCTCACCGAGTTGCCGTTGGGCCGCGTCACGCACGGCGTCGACCTGATCGCACGGGCCGATCGTGGGCCCGACCGCGACGAAACGCACGCTGTGGACGCCGATGACCGCAGGATGTCGCGCAGGTAGGGCGTCGCCATGTCGACACGGCCCGCTCGCCAACCGGCCCGCCTCAACGAAGCGCATGGGGCAGTCCTGCACCGCTGCGGAGATCGCTCGATTGGTCCGCGAGGTTGCGGCGATCCCGCCCTCGCGCCCTAGCTGTGATCTTTCGGGAGGTTGTCCATTCGGTTTGAGCCGTGAAGGCTGATGTCGCCAAACCTCGGTGATTCGCGGAGAACCGAATGGACATGCACGAGAATGCGTCCCTGACGCCGAAAGATCGAGAGGCGATGGCGGGCAGCGGGATCGAAGGCGGCCTGGCGAAGGCGGCTGCGGCGCGGGCCTTCCACACCACGCCCAGGATGGTCGCCAAGTGGGTCGAACGTTTCCGCATCGAGGGCGTGGCTGGCTTGCGCGACCGCTCGTCAAGGCCCCAATTCATCGCCAAGTCAAGACTCATGGCCAGGCCAAGCGCCGCCCGCCGTTTGCGCGGCGGTCGAGGCTTTGCGAAGGCAGCGCCACACCGGCGCGCAGATTGGCGCCGAGGCCGGACGAAGCGCAGCTCCTGCCTGCGTTTCCTGTTCAACGCCCTGCGCTTCTTTCGCGGCTTCGGCGTCAGG
>DATCEJ010000144.1:0-6823 GCA_036510135.1 Roseiarcus sp.
GACGCGCCCAACCGCACGCGCCGCGCAGCCGCTTGCCAAGGCGGCGGAAGCGCATCCAGGCCCAGGTGGTCGCGCCGCTCGCCTGAGGGCGGAACTTAGCGGCCCTGGCAAAGCGGGTCAGGACCGACGCCTTGGCCCGGAGCATGCTGGCTCGTTTGAACACACAGCGCCCGCGCCAAGCCGCGACGCCGCCGTGAACCGCCTAGCGGCGACGCCGACGCCGAGGCCGACCTCAGAAGAGGCCGAGCTCAGTTCCGCTCGAGCCGCACGTGCGCGAGGCCTGCCTGGCGGAAGCCGAGCACGCTCGCCGCGGCGGGCGAGACGTCGATGATGCGGCCGCGAATGAATGGTCCCCGATCGACGATTTTCAGGATGGCGCTGCGCCCGTTGTCGAGATTGACCACCCTCACCCGCGTTCCAAACGGAAGAGTTTTGTGGGCTGCAATCAGGCCAGAGAAATGTGGATTGAGATAATACGAGGCTATACCCAACTCACTTGCGGCCGCTACGTTCGTAAATCCAACCATGACCGCACACGCAAACATGACATTCCGCATTCATTACACCTCATTTTTCAAACACTACGAAACCCCTCTGGAGCGGGTGTGAGGCCAAAACAAGGCGTTGTTATTTTCCACTTTGACGATGCTTTGCTCGATTTGACAGCGGGGCAGGAATATGCAGGACCGCAAAACCGATTTAGATTGCGGCCATCCCGCGAACAGGAATGGCGTTGCGGCAAAGGGAGACGGTTCGAATGAAGGTGCTTATTATCGGCGCGGCGGGCATGATCGGGCGCAAGTTGACCCAGCGCCTGGTCCGCGACGGAAAACTCGCCGGCAAGGCAATCACCAACGCGCATCTTGTCGATGTCGTCGCGCCGCAGGCGCCGGCGAGCGCGCCCTTCACGGTGACCCTCGACGCCTTCGACATCGCCGCCTCCTACGTCGCCTCGAAGCTTGTCGCGCCGCGGCCCGACGTCATTTTCCTGCTGGCCTCGGTGGTCTCGGGCGAAGCGGAGGCGGATTTCGACAAAGGCTACGCCATCAACCTTGGGGGCACCCACGCGATCTTCGAGGCGATCCGGCGCGAACAGGCTTTGTCGGGCGGCGCCTACAAGCCGCGTCTGATTTTCACCTCCTCGATCGCCGTCTATGGCGCGCCATTCCCGGACAAGATCGGCGACGAGTTTCTCGCCGCTCCCCTGACCAGCTACGGAACCCAGAAAGCGATCTGCGAGCTTTGGCTCGCCGACTATTCGAGGCGCGGCTTCTTCGACGGCGTCGGACTGCGCCTGCCCACGATCTGCGTTCGCCCCGGCTTGCCCAACAAGGCGGCTTCCGGCTTCTTCTCCGGCATCATTCGCGAGCCCCTGGCCGGCAAGGAGGCGATCCTGCCGGTCGGCGAGGATGTTCGTCACTGGCACGCCTCGCCTCGCGCGGCGATCGCGTTCCTGTTGCGGGCGGCCGAAATGGATCTCTCGCTGCTTGGCGCTCGCCGTTCGCTCAATCTGCCGGGGGTGAGCGTCACCGTCGGGGAGCAGATCGAGGCTTTGCGCGCCATCGCCGGCGACAAGACCGTCGCCCTGATCCGCCGCGAGCCCGACGAGACGATCATGCGAATTGTGTCCGGCTGGGCGCGTGATTTCGATCCGGCGCGGGCAAAAAGCCTCGGATTTCAAGCCGACGCCGATTTTTCCGCCATAATCAATGCCCATATTGAGGATGAACTCAACGGGCCAAAGGCGTGAGCGCAGGATGCTAGACCTTCCGGCCAGAAGCGAAGGCGGCGCCGACGCGCTCGCGCTCACGTTCCCAAACGCGGTTGCAAAGCAGGCAAGCGCCCAAGGATCGGCGCCGTCAATTCATGGCTTCGGCCTCGCGGCGCGCGTCCTTGCGGTTACGATCGGTTTCGTCTTTCTGGCGATGGGGCTGTTCTATGTGACCCGGCTCACCGCCCACCGCGAGATGTGGCTGCACAACAAGATCAGCGGCGCCCAGACGACAGTCGAGGCTTTTGGACTCGCTGGTCCAACGCCCCCGACGCAAGACCTGGCGCAAAAGATCCTTGATAGCGTCGGCGTGAAGTGGCTTGCGGTCGACGCGCCCGCGGGACGTCGCGAATTCGTCATCGCTGGCGGGCCGCCGGCGCGCGCCGAGTCGATCACGGTCGACGACAGTTCCTATCTCGAAAGCATGGCGGCGACGTTTCACTCCCTGTTCGCCGTGCCCCGGACAGTTGTGAAGCTGAGCGCTCCGGCGCAAGCGAATGAACCCGCGATCGAGTTCTCCTTCGACGAGACGGCGCTGGTTCAGTCGTTGAGGCGCGTGTCTTACAATTTTCTGACGATTTCGCTGACCATCGCAGCCGTCGTGACTTGCGTCCTTTGGGCCGCGCTGTGGCGTATGGTGCTTCAGCCAGTGCGCCGGCTCACGTCCAACATCATCGCCTTTGGCGAGAGCCCGCAGGACGGCACGCGGGTGATCGCGCCTTCCGGCCGGGGTAACGAGATCGGCCGCGCGGAGGCGGCGCTCGCCGTCATGCAGGGGTCCCTTGCCCATGAACTGGCCCAAGGCAAAAGGCTCGCCGAGCTCGGCATGGCGGTTGCGCGCATCAATCATGACCTGCGCAACATCCTGAGCGCCGCGCAGCTGATTTCGGATCGCCTGGCCACGATTCCGGATCCGCTCGCCCAAAGACTCGCGCCGCGTCTGGTGGCGACGCTCGATCGCGCGATCCAGTTCTGCCAGTCGACGTTGACCTATGGCGCAAGCCGGGAGCTTCCCCCGTCGCGCCGCGGCTTCGACCTGAGCGAACTCGTGGAACAGGTCGTCGAGTCGGGACAAGCCGAGCACGACGCTGCGATCGCCTACAATATCGACGTTCCGCCGCGTTTCTGTGTCTATGCAGACCCGGATCACATCCTGCGCGTGCTTGAGAACCTGAGCCGCAACGCCGCTCAGGCGTTGATGGCCAAGGGCGCCACGGACGGACGTCCGAAAGCCATTCGCTTTGCCGCCATTCGCACCGACGGGCTGGCGCTGATCGAGATCAGCGACACCGGGCCGGGATTTCCGCCTGATCAGAACGAGCGGATTTTCGAGCCCTTCCACAAGTCCACGAGCGACGTTGGCGCCGGCCTCGGGCTCGCGATCGCGGCGGATTTGGTGACGCGTAACGGCGGAGCCATCGCGCTTGCGCCTGCAAAGGCCGAAGATTTCTATTGCGGCGCACGATTCCTGATCAAATTGCCGACCCCGGATAGCGCACGCAAGTCGGCGCGAGTCGCCTCGGACGCCAGCGAACTGCTCCCATAATCCGCGTCCCTTAAGGGGCATATCCGCTTCAAAATGCGCTCGACTTTGAAGCGCGCGAGCGCTCGGATAAGACTGCGCCCCGTGGACACGCGCGCGAACGCCCATTTCGTCCAGAGTTCGCGCGGCGTTCGAGGCAAAAATTCGCGTGCCGTTCGGGGAAGGTGCACATGTCGGTCATGACGCCAGTGGCGCGAACCCAATCGATCGCCTTCCTGTCTTCGGGCGCAAAAGAAGCCAACGACGCGCTTGAGAGCCTGACTGCTCTCTATGGCAACAGCCCGTTCGACGAGGCCGACGTCATTGTGGCGCTCGGCGGCGACGGCCTGATGCTGCAAACCCTGCATATGACGATGAAGGCGCCGAAGCCGATCTACGGCATGAATCGAGGATCGGTCGGCTTCCTGATGAACGACTATGCCGATGAGGGGCTGCCGGAGCGCCTCAGAGCGGCGTTGCCGTCGATCATCCATCCGCTCATCATGCGCACCCGCGACATCAACGGGGCCGAAACGACGGCGCGGGCGATCAACGAAGTGTCGCTGTTGCGGCAGACCTATCAGGCCGGCAAACTGCGCATCGAGATCGACGGCATCGTGCAGCTCGAGGAATTGATCGCCGACGGGATCCTGATTGCCACCCCAGCTGGCTCGACCGCCTACAACCTTTCCGCCAACGGGCCGATCCTGCCGCTCGGCGTGCCGCTGATGGCGCTGACGCCGCTCTCGCCATTCCGCCCCCGCCGGTGGCGCGGCGCGCTTCTCAGGGATTCCCAGCGCGTCGCCATCGAAGTGATGGAGGCCGACAAGCGCCCCGTCGCCGCTGTCGCCGACCATTTCGAGATCCGTCGCGTCGTTAAGGTCGAGGTGGCGATGGACAAGGCGACGTCCCTGATCCTCCTGCACGATCCAGGCCATTCGCTCGACGAGCGAATCCTGCGCGAACAATTCCGCTACTAGGCGAGGCGCATGGCCAAAACCGCACGCGTCATCCGCGACACTGTTCTTGCCACGGGCCGGTTCGATCTGACCCGCACCACAATCGAGGTCGTGGAGGAGGACGGCTCGACACGCACGCTCAACCACGATGTCTACCGCCACGGCAAAGCGGCGGCCGTGCTGCTGTACGACGCGAAGCGAAGGGTCGTCGTGCTGGTCAAGCAGTTTCGCGCCGGCGCCTATCTGAGCGATGGGGCGCTCGCGACGATCGAAGTGTGCGCCGGAATGCTGGACGGCGATCCGCCTGACGTCTGCGCCATCCGCGAGGCGCTCGAGGAGACGGGCGTCGTCATCCGCGAGCCTGTCCACGCCTTCGACGCCTACATGAGCCCAGGCGGCATGACCGAAAAGATCGCCTGCTTCGTCGCTCCTTACGACGAAGCCGGCCGGACCGGGAAGGGCGGCGGCGTCGACGAGGACGAGCATATCGAGGTCCTCGAGATCCCGTTCGGCGAGGCGCTCGCGATGATCGAGCGCGGCGCGATCGCCGACGCCAAGACGATCGCGCTCCTCTACTATGCCAAGGCGAAAGGCCTCGTGAGGTGAAGGTGCGCCAACCGGATTTGCAGACGCGGTCCATAGCCCGTCGATAGACGGGCGTCCTTCCGGACGCCCTTTGAACCGCGTCCCGCGCTCGGCGAGCGCGGCTACAATGGCCCTGAACCCAAGCGCAGGCTGCTTCAGCCAACATCCTGGATGTCGAAGCGGGCAACCTTGCCCTCGCGAAGACGGAAGACGTGTCCGACTGTCTTGTCTTTCAGCCCGTGCATCTGCCCCTGAAGCGGCCTGCCTTCGAGATCGCGAACGGACTGCCGGACTTCCGCGATGATCGCGCCATCCGCGGTTCGATGAAAGCCTAGAGGCTCGACGTGCGGACTGACGATGGTCCACTGGCGCGTCCAGTACGCGCGTACTGCCTCGCGGCCGTGGACGTGGCCTCCGTCCATTCCGTTGGCCCAGGCGACATCGTCGGTGAGCGCGGTCATGACGCCGTCTATGTCCCGCGCGTTGAAGCGATCGTAGATGCGTTCGAGGACTTTGACGTCATCGTCCATTGGATCTCTCCTTGGGCTGTGCGGCTGTTGCGTTAGAGGCCAAAGCGCAGTTACATATGTACGTATGCATCTGCGCGGCGACGGGCGCAAGGGGAGACGCGCGATGGATCTCGATGTGCTCTCGACGCCCGGGCACCTGATCAGTCTCGCGGCGCGCGGATTCGCCCGCCTCAGCGAAGCGCGGCTCAAGCCGCTCGGCTTCGGAATCGGCCATTTGCCCGTGCTGGTCGCGCTTCAGGATGGCCGGGCAAGAACGCAACGCGACCTCGCCCGCTTCGCCAGGATCGAGCAGCCGCCGATGGCGCAGATGCTCGCCCGCATGGAGCGGGACGGGCTGATCGAGCGTACGCCTGACCCGGCCGATGGGCGCATGAGCCGCATCACGCTGACGGAGATCGCGGAAGCGCGCCTGCCGGACGCGATCGCTGTCTTACTCCGGGGTAATCATGAGGTGCTGCGCGACTTCACGGACGAGGAAGCCGCGCTGCTCGTCGCCCTGCTAACGCGCCTGATCGCAAGCCTCGATCGGGTCGCGAGCGCCGAGGCGTCGCTGGGCCACGCCAGCTTCTGAAAAGAGCGACTGACCGGACCTCCGTTGGCAGGCTGATCGAGCCCGAACCCATAGAACCCAGCCGCCATCCCGCCAGCCTCAGGCGGTTTCATGACGGGGGTTTCCAGGCGCCTTCGCGTGGTCATTGTCTTCTGCAAGGTCTTCTGCAAGGCTCGGAATTGCAGAAGAGACCCTTGGAGGACGACATGGCGGCGTTCGATTCGTTGATCGACGATCTAGCCGGCCGTTTCGGGCTTGGCGCCAACGCCCGGACGCTGGTCAAAGAAGTCCTGGCGATGATCTCGGCCTCGCCAGGGGGTTTAAGTGGTTTTCTCGACAAGCTCAAATCCGCTGGCCTCGCTTCGGAGGTCGCCTCCTGGGTGGGCCATCCTGAGGCGGCCCCTGCTGCCGCCGGCCAGATCGAACGGGCGCTCGGAGCGACTGCCCTTGGCGGCGTTGCGAGCCGGCTCGGCCTCGGCCAGAGCGCGGTGTCGACCGCGCTCGGATACGCGTTGCCGAAAATCGTCGGCCTCCTGACGCCGGGCGGCGTCGTTCCGGCGGGTGTTCCGCCGCAGGTCACCACTTTTCTCTCACAACCGCGCGCCGGGATGGTGACGGAGCAAGTGGCGCCGAGGCGGATCGACGGTCTTCCGGCAGCCGCGGAGAGCGAGCCCACCATCCGGCGTTGGCTGTGGCCAGCGATTGCCGCGCTGGTCGTCGTCGCCCTCCTTTCCTATTTCTGGTCGACCCTCAACCGGATCCCGCCCGCTCACCCTGTCGCCAATGCGCCCGAGCCGGCGACGCCCCCGCCGGCGACCGTCGCACAAGCGCCGCCCCCTCCGCCTGCTCCCGCGCCAAACGCGCAAGCGCCAACTCCGCCGCCTCCGGCCCCCGCCCCCGCCACGC
>DATCEJ010000145.1:0-7110 GCA_036510135.1 Roseiarcus sp.
CCTTTTCTTGGCTGGACCGCGTTTGGCGCGCCGGGGCGCCCGGGCCCCTGGCTTAGGTATTCGCTTTGCCCCCATGGCCGATGAAATCCTTGCGACCAGCCCTGTCCTCCGCTTTGCGCCGTCGCCCAACGGGGCGCTCCACCTCGGGCACGCCTATTCGGCGCTGATGAATGAACGCATCGCCGCCGAAACCAACGGCCGCGTGCTGCTGCGTATTGAAGATCTAGACCGCACCCGCTGCAAGCCGCAATTCGAAGCCACGATTATCGACGACCTCGCCTGGCTCGGGCTTCACTTTCCCGCCCCACGCCGACAGAGCGAGCACGGCGACGATTATGCCGCGGCGCTCGCCCACCTCGACCAGCGAGGCTTGGCGTATCCTTGCTTCTGCAGCCGTGCAGAGGTTACGCGCGCTTCCGCAGGTCGGCACGATCCGGACGGCGCGCCGCTCTATCCAGGAACCTGCCGCGCGCTCCCTCCGGCAGAAGCACGCGACCGCCTCGCCCGCGGCGACAAGGCCACGTTCCGCCTCGACACGCGGCGCGCGATCGACGCCGGGCCGGCGCGTCTCTGCTGGATCGAAATTGGCGAGGGCGCCATCCCCGCCCAGCATCCGGCGGCCCCGGAGGTTTGGGGCGACGTTGTCCTCCGCGGGCGCGATCTGGCGGCGAGCTACCATCTGGCCGTCGTGGTCGATGACGCGCTTCAGGGCGTGACTGACGTCGTGCGTGGCAGGGACCTGCTCGCCGCGACCGCGGTCCACCGCCTGCTGCAGGCGTTGCTCGGCCTTAGCCAACCGCGCTATCGGCATCACCGGCTCGTTCTCGATCAGACCGGACAGAAGCTATCGAAAAGCCGTCAATCCTGGTCGCTCGCCGAATTGCGCGCGACAGGCTTGGCGCCGGGAGACGTTCGCGCCGCGTTGGGGTTCTCTTCAGGGGCCAGCGGCGGATTTGCGGTTGAGTTCGGTTGAGGCTCCGCCGTTGCGGGGAATGATGTGGACGCTTGCCTCTGAGCGGACATCGCCACGGCGGAGGGCGCCTCGCCCATGAGCTGGTCGATGCGGTCGCGCTCGCGCTTGAACGCCGCGAGCATCCTGCCGTCAAACTCGCGTGTGCGCGGCAGTTTGATCCCCATGGGATCGACGAAGTTGCCGTTGATGATCACCTCGTAGTGGAGGTGCGGGCCAGTCGCCAGCCCGGAATCGCCCACATAACCCACCGTCTGGCCCTGAACGACATGCACGCCCTCGGTAATCCCGCGACCGAAGCCGGACAAGTGATTGTAGGCCGTCACATACCCGTTGGCGTGCTGGATCTCGACCCGCCGTCCGTAGCCGCCGTCGTACGCCGCCTTGATGATGGAGCCGTTACCCGCAGCATAGACTGGCGTGCCGATAGGGGCCCCCCAATCGACCCCTGTGTGCATACGCGAATAATGCAGGATGGGATGAAAGCGCATCCCGAACGGCGAGGTCATTTCGCCCTCGGCGATCGGCTTGCGCACCAGGAACTTGCGCATCGACCGCCCATTCTCATCGTAGAAGTCGACCATGTTGTCGTCCGGCGTCTGGAAGCGGTAGTACTTGAACGTCTGATCCCGGACCGTCATCGAAGCGCGTAGCAGCTCCGGCCGGGGGTTGATGTCGTCGGGATCGGAGAAGAACGCCTCAACCGAGTCGCCCGGCGCCGTTGCGCGCTGGAAATCGACATCGTTGGCGAAGACCCTCGCCATCACGTCAATGATCGATCGCGGCAGCCCCTGTTTGAGCGCCGTCTCGTAGAGGCTCTGATAGAGGCTCATGCCGCCGCTCGCGCCGCTCGCGCCCTCGTCGTCCGCCGCCTTGGGCTTTCGCGACGGCGGCTGTGCGGGGCGCAACGCGACCGGCTTGTATCCGCCGCTGTCGGTGATTGCGACCGTCGCCCTGAGCTGGTCGTCCGCATAGACCGAGATCCGGGCGATCCCGGGCTTCTCCCCTCGAACCGCCGGCTCCTCGGGCAGGAGAAGGATCTTCTGCCCCTCGCTGACAGGCGATTCGCCGCGCTTGACGCCGAAGGCCGCGAGGATGCCCAGAACAGCGTCAGGGCTTGCGCCGTTGGCCTTGAGCACGTCCTCGAAGCTCTCACCGTGATGGATTTGCACAAGCCTTTCGTTCGGAGACGCGTCGTCGGCGCCCGCCTTGACCACGTTGCTCACGTTCTCGGGAATCATCCGCACTTCGATCGAGGCGAAAGGCGTGCTGGGACTAACGTTGCCCACGGTCGCATAGGCGGAGAGCTCACGCAGGGCTTCGCTTGCGCGGCTCGTTCGCATCAACAAGAGCTGCGGCGGCAACACTTGGGAAGCCGCCTTTTCGGTCGGCGCTTTCAGCGTTTCGACGACCTGCGCTTCGGCCTCGGCCTGCGTCAATTCTCCGGAGATGTGCTCTGCGTCGCTCGGACTCAGATCCTCGACACGAAACGTCACCTCCGCGCTGTCCTGCACCGGACCGGGGTCGGGCGGCGCCTCGGCGACATCCGTTCCGCCGTTCACGATCTTGAGCGGGTTGAACGGGGGCACCGCGTCGGCGAAACCGGTCGGAGTCATGGTCAAAGTGGTTTCGAGACGGGTGAACGGGCGCGCCTTCACCACTTCCTTGTCGCCGACCTTGATGATCGTCGGGACTTTAAATGTCTGTTTGTCCGAGACAATGTCGACGGGCCGGAGAAGCCGATCGCCCTTGCTGGGGTTGACGCCCGCTTCCTGCGAGTCTGCCGGCGGCTGCGATGCGGCAAATTCAGGCGCCTCGGCGAAATCGTATTGGCTGTCGAGGTCGAGATAGAGAGCCGTGCCGATCAAGGTCACGCCACAGAGCCCCGCCAGCGTCGCGCCAGCGAGCCATCTGAGCGATGCGAGACGCCGCTGGTTGCGGTCGAGCCGATCGTCGCCCAATCGTATCGGCGGCTCGACTCCAAGGTCGGGGCCGACCGTCGCGCGGTCGCCGCGGGAGCCCAGCCGCGGAAAAGAAGCCGCCAAGGTCGTCAAAACAGGTGTTTCGCTCGCTTTTAGCGCCCGTGTTGAATCGGACTGACTGCGAGATTAGGTACCGCGCGTAGCCGGCGAGCGCAAGCTCTCGCCCCCGGTCGCTTTCTTCCATCCCCCCGACGTGCCTTGGGTTTTGGCTGTTTCCTTCCCTAGTACGCCGCGCTGGAGCGAGGAAACCTCATGCAACTGATCGGAATGCTTGATTCGACGTACGTGCGCCGGGTCGCCATCGCGCTCATCCAGGCCAAAACTCCGTTTATACATCGACCAATTTCGCTCTTCCGGCATATTGACCAGTTCTCAAAGCTCAACCCGCTCCTGAAAGCGCCAACCTTCCTTACGGATGACGGCGTGGTGCTGATGGATTCGAGCGTCATCCTCGATTATCTCGCCGGCGTCGCGCCGCCCATCGCCGCGTTGACGCCGTCGACGTCGCCTGAGCGCTTGTTGGCGCTGCGGGCGACAGCCCTTGCCCTGACCGTCATGGAAAAAGCGGTGCAGCGCCATTATGAGCGCATGCTGCGACCGGTGGAAAAGCAGCACGAACCATGGGTAAACCGGGTCATGGGTCAACTGACCGCGGGTTTGAGCGCGTTGGACGCCGAACTGCCCCAGTCGGGATGGATTGACGGCAAATTGGGTGTCGCTGACATCACCGTCGCCTGCGCCTTCGGATTCACCCACTCCATTCTGGGCGACATCGTGGTGACCAGTCGCTATCCCAATCTCGGCGTGTTCTGCGCCCGCGCTGAAGCGCATCCCGCGTTTCGCGCCGCTCCGGCGATGGATGGGGCGACCGCCTCGACGATCGGTGATTGACGAGGGCGGCAGGCCGACGATGCGGCCCGGGGCACGAGGAGCGCCGGATCTCGGCAAGGTCGTGGCGACAATGCAAGACTTTGCCGAACGGCGAGCTTGAAATGCGCGGCGGGAGGTCGCATGTTTCGTCTGCGCGGGCGCGAATCGACCTTAGCGCAAGAGGAGTGCGACGCTGAACCTGACGCCTCACACCGCGGCGCCCGCCGCCGGCAGCCTGGCCGCCTCCGGGAGGGCGCGAACAGCCGACGTCCTATTCCAAATTATCGTTGAAGGCCTTGAAGACGCCAAGGCCGAGGACATCGTCTGGATCGACCTCTCCGGCCGGACGACGTTGGCCGATCGGATGATCATCGCCTCCGGCCGCTCGAGCGTGCATGTCGGCGCGATCGCCGACCGGGTGGTGAAAGCCTGCCGTGACGCCGGTTATCCCTCGCCGAAAGTTGAAGGCATGCCACTTTGCGATTGGGTGCTGCTCGACGCGCAAAATGCGATCGTGCACATTTTCCGCCCAGACGTTCGCCGGTTCTATAACCTCGAGAAGATGTGGAGCGCCGATCGGCCTGGCGAAGCCGCCAAGAGCTGAAGTGGCCGATCTCTGAACATGCGCCTCGCGCTGGTTTGCGTGGGCAAACTGAAGGCGGGGCCAGAGCGCCTGCTGTTCGATCGCTACTTCGAGCGACTGGGGCAGAGCGCGCGGGGCGCGGGTCTTGTCGGCGTTGACTTACGCGAGATTGGCGAATCGCGCTTGCGTCGGGCGGACGAAAGACGAGCCGAAGAAGCCGCCGCAATCCTCGCCGCCACGCCCAAGGGCGGCGCTTTGGTTCTGCTTGACGAGCAAGGGCCATCGGCGACCAGCGAGGACTGGGCCGCCGACATCGGTCGGGAGCGTGACGCATCGCGACCGGCCTATGCGGTCGCGATCGGTGGCCCGGACGGGCTCGACCCGTCGCTTCGCGCGGTGGCGCATCGCGTGCTGAGCTTCGGCCGAATGACCTGGCCCCACCAACTGGTCCGGGTGATGGCTGGCGAACAGCTGTACCGGGCGATGACCATTCTAACGGGGCACCCCTATCATCGCGGGTAAAGGTGTTCCGTCACTATCATTTCCGCGAGGTTAAATCGCGGAAATGGGCTCCAACCGCCCAGATATTGGCTAGATTTGATGGTCCATGGCCCACCATGGAGCGATGGCCAATATGGACAAGCCGCGTGCGGGGGGCCTTACTGGCTGGCGTCCTCAGCGCGGGGGGCGGCGCGCTCGCCGATCCTGCCCCGCCGACCCCCCCGGCTGCCGGCGATCCGCAACGCGCCGACAAGGAAATGGAGCTCCGCGGCGTTGAAGACACGCTGCGTCAGTCGGAGGAGCAGCGGCGGGCGATCGAGACCGAAATCGACTCTGTTCGCGCCGATCGGGCCCGCCTTTCCGCGGCGCTCATCGAAACCACCGCCAAGGTGCAGGACGCCGAGCGCGGCGCCGCCGCGGCTGCCGATAGACTGTCGAGCCTGAACGCAACCGCCGATGAACTCTCGCGATCGCTCGAGCGGCGCCGCAGCGTTATCGCCGACGTGCTTGCGGCGCTCCAGCGGATGGGAAGCAATCCCCCCCCCGCCATTCTCGTCAAACCTGACGACATGTCGGAAGCGGTGCGCGCAGCAACCGTGATGGGCTCCCTCATCCCGGAGCTGAAATCGGAGATCGAAGCTGCCCGGCGAGATCTCGACAATCTTGCCAAAACCCGCGTATCCATCGCGGGGGAGCGGGACACGCTTACCGAAAAGAGCAAAACGCTCGCGGCCGACAAGATGCGCCTTGCGGCGCTCATCGACGCGCGTCAGCAGTCTCTGGCCTCGGCGCGGGACGCGCTCGGCTCGCAGCAGCAGCGGGCGGCGGAACTTGCCAGAAAGGCAGGCTCGCTCAAGGATCTCATCGCAAGGCTCGATAGCGAAAGCGCTGCTCGCAAGGCCGCGGCAGCGGCGGCGCATGCGAACGAGGTTGCGGTTGCAAATGATATCGAGGCGCGTGCGCAAGCCGCTCAGGGCGCCGAAACGGTGCGCCTGAAGCCTGAAATCGCCTTCGCTGACGCCAAAGGGCGCGTGCCGCTGCCGGCCGCGGGCGAAATTTTGAAAACATTTGGCTCGCCGGACGACCTTAACGGGATCGAACGCGGGGTGTCCTTGGCGACGCCTGCCGCAGCGACCGTCTCGGCGCCGGCGGACGGCGCTGTGCTTTTCGCCGGGGCATACCGGAGTTATGGGCAACTCTTGATCATCGACGCGGGTGGAGGATACTATGTTCTGCTTGCCGGGATGGATCGAATCAATGTTCAATCCGGCGAGTCCGTACTGGCGGGAGAACCCGTCGGCGTAATGGGCGACGGGGCTACCCGGATGGCGACGGCGGCCGCAGTTGGCGCGGGGCGGCCGGTTCTCTATATAGAGCTTCGCAAAGACGGAACTGCAATCGATCCGGGGCCGTGGTGGGCAAAGTCAGACATCGAGAAGGCGCGCGGATGATTCGTAAAGCTGGCTACTTGGGAGTTGGAGTCGTTTTGGGAGCCGCAGCCGCGGCTACGGCTCCGCAAGCGCTGCTGTTCATGAGTCCGTCGGCTTACGCTGCCGCCGCCGACACCTATCGGCAGCTCAATCTGTTCGGCGACGTGTTCGACAAGATCCGAAACGACTATGTCGAGAAGCCAGACGAATCGAAAATGATCGAGGCCGCGATTAACGGCATGCTGTCCTCGCTTGATCCGCATTCGAGCTACATGGACGCCAAAGCGTTTCGCGACATGCAGGTCCAGACGAAGGGCGAGTTCGGTGGCCTTGGCATCGAGGTGACGCAGGAAGACGGGCTTCTCAAGGTCGTAACCCCGATCGATGATACGCCAGCCGCCAAGGCAGGCGTGCTCTCGGGCGACATCATAACGGCCATCGACGACGCGTCCACACAGGGGCTGACGCTCGACCAGGCGGTCGAGAAAATGCGCGGCTCGATCAATTCTCCGGTGAAGCTCAAGATCGTCCGCGGCCCCAAGAAGGAGGTCAAGGATATCACCATCGTCCGCGATCTCATCCACGTCCAGTCGGTCCGCTCGCATGTCCAGGATGGCGACATCGGCTACATCCGCATCACTCAGTTCACCGAGCAGACCGCCGATGGCCTGAAGAGTGCGATGGAGAAGCTGCACAGCGAGATCCCGGCCGACAAGTTCAAGGGCTATATCCTGGACCTGCGCAACAATCCGGGAGGCTTGCTCGACCAGTCGA
>DATCEJ010000146.1:0-4201 GCA_036510135.1 Roseiarcus sp.
CGCGGGACGTTTCGTCGCCCAATCAGGGCTTGTCAACGGCGGCGGCTCCGAGACTGTTCGAAGTGAGCTCGCCATATTTGCTGGAAACGGCGAGCGCGTCTCATCGACATTTGGCCTTGTCGGGCGCTTGAAACCAAGGCAAACCATGGCAGTCTCTGTTGCGTGGCTTTCCTCATTGGCGAGGGTCGGATCATGGCAAAATCGACAGTCATCGCCGCCTTCCTGCTTGCGGCGATTACGGGCAGCGCGGCGTACGGGCAAGACAACAAACTTGTGGCGCCGGAGCTCAGCAAACCTGCGGCGGGCCATCTTCTGGATCAGGACTATCTGGCGCCGACCGGCGCGACGGTCCCGCAGCCAGGCGTTCCCCAGGGATCGGGACCGACCGCGCTCGATCGCCAGATTCAGCAAGACAATAACAAGATCGACAACAGCATCTGCAAGGGTTGCTAGCCCGCCCTCAACTCAAGCGAGGCCGGTGAGCCGGCCTATCCCACCGTCACCTGCGTCTTCACCGAATTGGCGATGAAGCAGATGTCGTGGGCTTCATGGTGCAGGCGATCGAGCTCTTCCTTCGAAGGCGCGGCGCCCGCCCACTCGATTTCCGGCCGCAGCTTCACCTTGGTCACCGCCAGTCGGCCGGGCGCGATTTCGGCGGTGGTTCCCTCGGCGTGGTCTTCGTAGGCTGCAACAGTGAAGCCGGCCATCCGCGCCAGATGCAGGAACGAAAGCATGTGGCAGCTGGAGAGCGACGCCACCAGCATTTCCTCCGGATCGACGGCGGCCTCGACCGCCCATTTGCCGACGACATGGGGCGAAGCCGACGCTGCAACCTCCGTCCCGCCGTCGAAGCTGACTGTATGCGCGCGGCTGAAACGGCCCTTGAGGAACTCCTCGCCGCTCTCCTTCGCCGCCCATTTGATTTCTGCAAGATGGGTCGCCATGATTCCTCATCGCTTTTCGCCTGGTCATCACATTAGCATTGCTTCGCTCGCCTGGTGAGCGTCAGACCCGCAAATTGAAATGGATCAAAAATGCCGGGCGCTGAGTTTATCCTGTTAACCGGTTGAGGAGGTGGGCCTATGGGGCGCTTGACGGACGCCGACGCGGAAGCCTTGCAGAAGGACATTCCCCCGACGCTTGCCGAACTCGCTGAAACGATCGGCAAGAAAGCAAACGCCACGGCGGTGTTCGGTTCGCCTATCGTTGATGGGGACAGAACCGTCATTCCGGTTGCGCAAGCGCGTTTCGCACTGGGTAGTGGCGACGGGCTTATCGCCAAGGGCGTGGGCGGCGGCATGACGGCGAAGCCGCTGGGCTTCATCGTGATCGACCGCAACGGCGTGCGCTTTCAGAAGACGCCGCAACCTTCCATGACCGCGCTGGCGGTCGGCGTTGTTCTGGGGCTGGCGCTCGCGATGCGATTGACGCGACCGCCGAGGCCGAGAGTCGGGCGCTAGAATCATTGGCCAAAGCCGTCGCGGCAGAGTTCCAGACGGGACAAAGCGTGCTTTGCGGACTTAATTCAATCGCATTATTTCGCCTTTCGCGCGGGATTTGCGCCTGAAGGCGGCTAAAATGCGGACCATTCACGGCTCGCAGTCGCGGGTCATTTCCCGTGCGCGCCTGGGTATTGAATCGCAATAACGTTCCATGGCATGGTCCCCCGCGACGCGACCACGGCGAGGAACGCCGGATCGCAGGGAGGAAGTTATGACTGATAAAGAACTCGTTTCAGGTGATCGCCGCAAGCTGATGAAGGCTGCGGCCGTAGGCGCTGGGGCCGCGGCTTTGTTTGGCGGATTGGGCGTCAGCCCGTTTATGTCCGCAGCGTTGGCCGAGGCGGCCGGGAAATCCCCGAAGCCCCTCAAGGCGGCGTTCTCCAACGCCGGATTGCAGGCGACCTGGTGCGCGCAAGGCAAGCAGGCGGCCGAATATTGGGGCAAGCTGTTCAACGTCGACGTGACCTGGTTCGACGGCCAGCTCGACGCGGTCAAGCAGCGCGCCGCGATCGACAACATGGCCTCGCAGAAGTGGGACTTCGTCGCCATTCAGGCGTTCGGCATCGGCACTTTGACCGCGCCGGTCAACAAGATGATCGACGCCGGCATTCCGGTCATCGACATGGACACGCTGATCGCGCCGCTCGACACGATCAAGGTCCTGACCTTGCTCGCGCCCGACAACGTGTTCATGGGGGCGTCGGTCACTCAGGCGCTCGTCGACGCCATCAACGGCGAAGGCAATATCATTATGACCCAGGGCGCGCTCGGCCACACCGGCGCGCAAGGCCGCGCCAAGGGCTTCCACTCCGTCGTCTCCAAGTATCCGAAGCTCAAGGTGCTCGACGAGCAGCCGGCGGACTGGGACGTCACCAAGGTGGCGCGAATCTGGGAGACGCTTCTCACGAAGTATCCGAAGATCGACGCCGCCTACTTCCATAATGACGACATGGCGCTCGCCGCCTACAAGGTGATGGAGGCGAAGGGGCGCACCGAGATCAAGATCGGCGGATGCGACGCGATGCCGCCGGCGATCAAGGCGGTCCAGGCGGGCCAGATGCTCGCGACCGTCCGCAACCCGTCCTGCCGCATCCATGGCGGGGCGATCGTCGCGGGCGTACAGGCCGTGCTTCAGGGCGCCAAGGCCGGCATTCCCAAGAACATCGTCACCGACGGGCCGGTCGTCACCAAGGCCAACGCCGACGGCATGCTGTGGATGCAGGAGCAGTTCCTGATCTAAGCCTGTCGAAGCCCGATGGCGCTGCTCGAACTGACTGACATTTCGAAGTCGTTTGGCGGCGTCCAGGCGCTTCGGAATGTCGACTTCACGCTGAACGCCGGCGAGATTCATGGTCTCGCCGGCGAGAACGGCGCCGGCAAGAGCACGATGATGAAGATCATCGCCGGCGTGCATTCGGCCGATTCCGGAACCATGCGTGTCGACGAGAAGGAAGTGCATTTCCGTTCGACGCGCGATGCGTTGGCGGCCAGCATCGGCATGGTGCATCAGGAGCTCAGCGTCGCGCCGGAACTGAGCGTCGCCGAGAATGTCTTTCTCGGAGCTCAGCCCGTGAACGGGCTGGGCGTCGTCGCGTGGCGACGAATGGCCGACGCTGCGGCCGAGCAATTGAAGAATCTTGGGCTTGCCATCAACCCGCGCGCGCGGCTCGGCGATTTTCCGATCGGGGTGCAGCAGCTCGTTGAGCTCTCGCGCGTGCTGTTCTCGGGCGCGCGCATCATCATCCTCGACGATCCGACGTCAGCGCTGTCGCCGCCGGAGATCGAACGTCTGTTCGGCGTCCTCGCGAAGCTGCGCGAGGAAGGCCGAAGCATCATCTTCATCTCGCATTTCCTCGACGACATTCTCAAGATCTCGAACGGGATCACGATCTTCCGCAACGGCCGCAAGGTCGAGACGGCCGAGGTCACGCCGGAGATCGACAAGGCCTGGATCATCGAGCGCATGATCGGCACGGGTCGCGAGGAGCTCGAGGAAAGTTACCTCGGAGAGATCAAGCTCAACAGCCGCCCCGAGGCGCCGGTCGTGCTCAGGGCCAAGGACCTCACGCTCGTCCCTTCGTATCGCAATCTCTCCTTCGAGGCGCGGGCGGGCGAGGTTCTTGGCATCTACGGGTTCATGGGCTGCGGGCAGCTCGAATTGGCGCGCACTTTGTTCGGGAAGTATCGCCCCGGCGGTGGATCGCTTGAGATCGAGGGCAAGGTCAAGGCGCTCAGGAGCACGACCGCCGCCAAGAAGGCGGGCGTCGCCTATGTCGCCGAGAGCCGCCGCGCGATGCTGTTCGGCGATGAGCCTGTGTACAAGAATGTGTCGATCGCGGTTCTCGAACGCCTGTCGAAATGGCTGTTGAAGCCGGACCGCGAGCGGGAGATCGCCAAGGTTCAAGTCAAGAATCTCGACGTCCGTCCTCCCGATGTCGAATGGCGCCTCGGCGGCCTCTCGGGAGGCAATCAACAGAAGGTCGCGCTGGCGAAATGGCTGACCCACCCTCCCCGGATCCTCCTCTTGGCTGAACCGACCCGTGGCATGGACGTCGGCGCCAAGGAGGATGTGGTCAGGATCGTGCGGCATTTGCGCGATCAGGGCATCGCCATCGTCGTCTTTTCCACCGAGCCCGAAACCGTGCTCTCGCTTGCCGACCGGGTGCTGGTTATGCGCAAGGTCGAGATCGCGCATGAAT
>DATCEJ010000147.1:0-4573 GCA_036510135.1 Roseiarcus sp.
ATGTCCGCTCCGCAAGCCGCGTGGCGCCGCCTACCGCCTCGAGCGACACCGCCTCGATCACGAGCGCCTTCTCTCGATCGATGAAGCCGAAGCGGCTTTTGTGCGCGCTTTCGAACGCGCGCCGCATCGTCGCTGGCGTCGAGAGCGGAACCTCGATCGTCGTATCGGAGCCTGAGTAGCGCAGTTGCGCGCGGCGATGGACCTTGATCGCCTCGCGCGCGACCCCCTGCCCTTCGACCTCGGCGACCGCCGCGGCCGAAAGCCGATCCGCGATAGCGGCGATGCGAACGAGCGCGTCGATGCGAAGGGGCTCGTCAACCCCTTGCGCCCGCTGGGCGGCGATGTCGGCCAGTCCCATGCCATAGGCTGAAAGCAGCGACGAGAAGGGATGGATGAGAACGGTCGTGATCGCCAGGGCGTCGGCGACGTCGCAGGCGTGCTGGCCGCCCGCGCCACCGAAGCAATTGAGCGCATAGCGCGTGACGTCGTAGCCCCGCGCGACCGAAATCGTCTTGATCGCCTCGGCCATCTTTGCGACGGCAATGGCTAGAAATCCGTCGGCGACGGCCTCCGGCTCGCGCCCGTCGCCGATGTCGTGCGCGAGCGCCGCGAAACGCTCGCGCACGATTCTGTCGTCGAGCGGCTCATCGCTGCCCGGGCCGAACACTTTCGGGAACAGATCGGGGATCAGCTTGCCTGTCATCAGATTGGCGTCGGTCACCGTGAGCGGACCGCCGCGGCGATAGGCTGCGGGTCCCGGATCGGCGCCGGCGGAAGCGGGACCGACCCGAAAGCGCGCGCCGTCGAATGCGAGGATCGAGCCGCCGCCCGCGGCGACGGTATGGATTTTCATCATTGGCGCGCGCATGCGCACGCCCGCGACTTCAGTCTCGAATGCGCGCTCGAATTGCCCATCGAAATGGGCGACGTCGGTCGAAGTGCCGCCCATGTCGAAGCCAATGATGCGCTTGAACCCTGCGCTTAACCCCGTGCGCGCCATCGCCACCACGCCCCCGGCCGGGCCTGACAAGATCGCGTCCTTGCCAGCGAACAAAGCGGCCGACGTGAGGCCGCCCGACGACATCATGAACATGACGCGCGCGCCGGTGCGCTCGATATCCAGATCGCGCGACACCCGGCTCACATAACGCCCTAGAATCGGCGAAAGGTACGCATCGACCACAGTCGTGTCGCCGCGCGAAACGAGCTTGATCAGCGCCGAGGCGACATGGCTTTCGGAGACTTGGGCAAAGCCGAGCTCGCGGGCGATCTGCGCGACCACGCGCTCGTGCGCCGGATAGCGATAGGCGTGCATGAAAACGATCGCGACGGAATCGTAGCCTTGAGCGCGCGCTTGCGTGAGCGCGGCGCGCACGCGGCCAGGATCAGGCGCCGCCTCGACCGCGCCGTCGGCGCGCACCCGCTCGTCGATCTCGATGACCCCCGAATAGAGTTGCTCCGGCTTTATGATGTTGCGCGCGAAGATGCGCGGGCGCGCCTGGTAGCCGATCTCGAGCGCGTCACGAAAGCCGCGCGTGGTCACGAGCAGCGTGCGCTCACCGCGCCGCTCGAGCAGGGCGTTGGTGGCGACGGTCGTTCCCATCTTGACGGCGCGAATTGCTCCCGTCGGAATCGGCTCGCCCGGAGCGAGGCCCAGGAGCCGGCTGATCGCCTCGACCGCCGCGTCCGTGTAAGCTTGGCTCTCGGACAGAAGTTTCATCGGATGCAGCCGCCCGCGCGGATCCCGGCCGATCACGTCGGTGAACGTGCCGCCGCGATCGATCCAGAAATCCCAAGCCCCGACCGGTTTGGAAGAGCCGCGCGTCGCGTTCACGTTTGATTGATCCGCATTCGGGCTCCCCCTTTGGCCACGAGCCCGCTAATGCTCCTATCATTACGACAAATCAAAAGTGAAACGAGAGGACTTCCATATGGAAACCGTGAAGTTTGGAAAGACTGGCATGCAGGTGTCGAAGCTCTGTCTCGGCTGCATGACCTACGGCTCGCCGAAATGGCGCGAATGGGTGCTGGAGGAAGAGGCGTCCCGTCCTTTCATTCGCGAAGCGTTGGAAAAAGGCATCAATTTTTTCGACACGGCGGACGTCTATTCGCAAGGCGTGAGCGAGGAAATCCTCGGCCGTGCGCTCAAGGAATATGCCAAGCGGACGGAAGTGGTGATCGCAACCAAGGTGCACGGCGCGATGGGACCGGGCGCCAACGCCAAGGGCCTGTCGCGCAAGCACATCATGGAGGCGATCGACGCTTCGCTGAAGCGCCTCGGCACGGATTATGTCGATCTCTACCAGATTCACCGCTTCGATCCGCTGACCCCGATGGAAGAGACGCTGGAAGCGCTGAACGACGTCGTGCGCGCCGGCAAGGCGCTCTACATCGGCGCTTCGTCAATGTACGCCTGGCAGTTCGCCCGCATGCTCGACATCGCCCGCGCCAAGGGGCACGCGCAATTCGTCTCGATGCAGAACTACTACAATCTCGTCTATCGCGAGGAAGAGCGCGAGATGATGCCCTTGTGCGCGAACGACGGCATAGCTGTCATTCCCTGGTCGCCGATGGCGCGCGGCTATCTCGCGGGGTCCGGAGTCGGCGCCAACGCTTCGACCACCCGTGGCCGCACCGATCCGTTCAGCGTGACCCTGGGCCTTGGTTCGCGGCAGGACGAGGCAATCCGCAAGCGGGTCGTCGAGACAGCGGAAAAGCTGAACACCAAGCCCGCCGTGGTTGCGCTCGCCTGGGTGCTGTCGAAGCCGTTTGTCACCTCGCCGATCATCGGCGCCTCCAAGCCTCATCACCTCGCGGACGCGGTCGCAGCGACCGAGCTCAAGCTCGACGCACGCACCATCGCCAAGCTCGAGGAGCCGTATGCCGCGAAGGCGGTCGCCGGCCACGGCTAGCGGACCGCCAGGCGCCTGCTTATGTATGAGGTTGTATGACTCGAAGCCTTCGGGAGGCCCTGATGACTCAAGCTGGAACCAAGGATCATCCGATCACGATCGATGCGATCCATGAGCGCGTGCGGGTGACCTGGCATGGGCGCACGATCGGCGACAGCAAAAGCGCGTTGGAGCTGCGGGAAGCCAACTATCCCCCGGTCGTCTACGTTCCCCGCGCCGACATGGACATGAGCGCGCTGGAGCGTACGGCCCGAGTCACGACTTGCCCTTACAAGGGCGAGGCGAATTACTTCTCGATCACCGATGGCAAAGCTCGCGACGACAATTCCGTCTGGACCTACGAGCTGCCGAAAGCAGGGGTGGGCGAGATCGGGTCCCACCTCGCGTTTTATCCCGACAAGGTCGAGATCACGCGCGGCGGATGAGATCCGTTCCACGCACTGATTGAGAACGGTTCAAGCCCGCATCGTCGCCAATCGTCCACCGGTGGTCGGGGGAACAAACCACGGCCGCTGTGCATTGCGCCCGCACTGTTCTACAATGGTCCCGACTCGGTTGGGATGGGACTGACAAAATGCTGTTTGATGGTGGGTTCACGTTCGGCAATTTCGTTGCCGACGCCTTCACGATATTCATGTTCATACTGTGGTTCTGGCTGCTCATCGTGGTGTCGGGCGACCTCTTCCGCCGTCACGACGTGTCCGGCCTGGCCAAGGTGCTCTGGGTCATCGCGTTCGTCCTGTTCTCCTACCTCGGGGTGTTCGCCTATCTCCTCACCCAGGGACGGGGCATGGCGGAGCGCAACAAGGCGCAAGCCAGCGAGGCCCGGGAGGAATTGCGACACATCGTCGGCTTCAGCGCTGCTGACGAGATCGTGAAGCTCGACAAGCTGAAGATTGCGGGCTCGATCACCGAGCAGGAATACGGCCGCCTGAGAGCCAAGCTGGTCCAATAAAGGCTTAGGCGCGAACGCTTGTTCGCGCCTAAGAGATCATCAAGACGGCTCGCAAAAGCGCGAGACGCCAGGGAGGCGCGCGATGTGCAGCAACTGCGGAAGTGACGGAATTGGCCGGCGGGATTTGATGAAGTTTGGCGCGGCGGCGGCGATCGCGCTTGCGGCCGGAGGCGCTTCGCCTGCGGCGCGGGCGGCGGAAGCCGCGTCGGGCCCGCTCTCGCCCGCCGACGCGCTCGCCGCGCTCAAATCGGGCAATGAGCGCTTTGTAAGCCACCCCGAACTGTGTTCCGTCGATCTCGCGCAGAGCCGCAGCGCCGTCGCCGGAGGCCAGGCGCCCTGGGCGACGATCATCAGCTGCGCCGACAGCCGCGTGCCCCCCGAGCTCATTTTCGGCGGCCACGGCGTGGGTGAACTGTTCGTCTCGCGCGACGCCGGCAATCTCGTCGATACCGCGACCCTGGGCACCGTCGAATTCGGCGCCGCTGTGCTCGGCTCGCCGCTGATCGTGGTCCTCGCCCATACCGCCTGCGGCGCTGTGAAGGCCGCCTGCGACATCGTCACCAAAAACGCGACCTTTCCTGGCGCAATCGGCCGGATGATCCAGCCGATCGTCCCCGCGGCGCTTGCGGTGCGCAACGATCCCGGCGATTTCACCAACAACGCCGCCAAGGAGAGCGCGAAGCGGACCGCGAGCGGCCTGACCGCC
>DATCEJ010000148.1:0-2642 GCA_036510135.1 Roseiarcus sp.
TGTCCGAGGAGATCAGCATAACCGCCATGCCTTCTTCAACAAGACGCTCGATCAACGCATATATCTCCTGCTTCGCGCCGATATCGACGCCACGAGTCGGTTCGTCCAAAAGGAGGATACGCGGCTCGATGGCTAGCGCTCGGCCGATCAGCACCTTCTGCTGGTTGCCGCCGCTCAATGTGCGGATCTCGACGCTTGGACTCGCAAGCCTCACGTCCAGTCGCTTCACCATGTCTCGGACATAGCGAGCCTCGGCGCCCAAACGGAGAATCCCCCAACGGACGAACCGACGCAAGTTCGCGATTGAGGCGTTCTCCCGGACGGAACGATTCGGGAGTAGGCCTTGCGCCTTGCGATCCTCCGTCACATAGACGATTCCGAGCCGAGCCGCGGCCTTCGGACTCCTGATTCTCGCCGACCGGCCGAAGACCTCGATAGCTCCCGAAACGTCTGGGCTGAGCCCGACGACCGCGCGCGCGAGCTCCGTGCGTCCCGCCCCGACGAGTCCCGCGAGGCCAACGATCTCGCCCTCGCCAACAGTCAGGGTGATCTCCGACACCTCTCCAGGGACCGATAGGTTCCGGAGTGCCAGAGCCGGCTGCCTGACCTTCCTCACGTGCGCTTCATGAGGCGCGAAATTACGCCCGATCATCCTCGCGACCAGCCAATCCTGGTCGATCTCGCCGACATTGGCGGATCCGGCTACCCGGCCGTCTCGGAGCACGGTCACCTTGTTCGCGATGCGGAAAATCTCCTCGAGGTGGTGCGAAATGAATAGAATACCGAGCCCCTTCGCGCGCAGCCGATTAATCGTCGTGAAGAGAACCTCGACGCGATTCTCATCCAGCACCGCGGTTGGTTCGTCGAGCACAAGAATGCGCGCCTCAACCGAGATAGCCTTAGCGATCTCCACCATTTGTTGCTGCGCGATGCTCAATTTTCCGACAATGTCTTGCGGCGCGACCGTAACGCCGAGTTGCTCAAACACTTGCGACGTTCGGGCTCGCACCACGCGGCGATCGACGACGCCAAAAGCATTTCGAGGAAACCGGCCGAGAAAAACATTTTCTTCCGCCGACAGACTCGGAGCGAGCGACAATTCCTGGTGGATCACGACGACGCCCGCCGCGAGCGCTTCGCGTGGCGAACGAAACCGACGCGGTTCGCCATCGACCACCAGCCGACCGCTGTCGGGCTGGTAGATTCCTCCTAGGATCTTAATGAGCGTAGATTTGCCAGCGCCGTTCTCCCCGACGATCGCGTGCACTTCGCCCGGCGTGACGTCGAGATCGACGCCGTCGAGGACGCGGTTGCCTACGAACGATTTGCCAATTCCCACCGCATGAAGCAGGGGCTGGAAGCGTTCGCCGACGTCTCCCGTATCTTCAGGCACGACTCGGACGTGCGCGCGCTATTTCTTGCAGGGATCCGGGGTCGGCTCGAAGTCGCCCCAGCCGCGACCGATCCACTCGTCGGCGTTCGCCTGAACGACAGTCGGGCTGTCCGGAAGAACCAGCTCTTTTACGGGAAACTGATAGGCCTGCTCGCCCGGAATGTCCTTGCCCATGAGCTTGTAGATCGCCGCTCTTAGGCCGATATCGGCAATATAGGGCGTGTAGTTCCCGTCAGCCTGGAACGTCCCGGCCTTCGCGGCCTTGAAGCCTGCGTTCGAGCCGTCGAACGTGTAGTGCTTGATATCGTCCTTGCAGCGATTGCCCCGCGCAATTGCGAGCTGGGCTCCCCAGGCCGATTCCTCGGCGTGCGAGAAGACCGCGTCAATCTTCGGATAGGCGGTCAGAAAGTCTTCCATGATCGGCACAGACGGATCGCGAATCCACTGTCCGTCGCCGGTCGCCAGGATCTTGATGTCGGGATATTTGGCGAGGACGTTCTTCATGCCTTTGTCGCGGTCGACGGCTGCCGACGATCCTTTGAGACCAGTAATGACGACAATGTTGCCCTTGCCCCCTAGGTCTTTCGCCATTTTTTCGGCGACGCCTTCCGCCATCGTCACGTTGCTCTGCCCGATGAATAGGGTCTTATCAGTCGGAACGTCGCGGTCCATGACGATAAGAGGGAGACCCGCGGACAAAACCGCGCGGGCTGCGGGAACGAGCGCCGCCGATTCGACGGGGCTCAGAAGCACTGCGTCGACGCCCCGCGCGAGGAGATCGCGCACGTCATTGTTCTGCTTCGCGACGTCCACATTGCCGTCAACCACGACGATCTGGATGTTCGGGTGGCGGCAAGCCTCCGCTTGAAGGGCGGCCAGCATCGCTATTCGCCAGGGATGATTGAAGCCCGTCTGCGAAAATCCGATCGTGATATCTCCCGATTTTCCGGGGATTGCGACCGGTCCGTCAGGCAACGGGAGGACCGATGTGAAAGGCAGGTTCTTATAGAAGGCGAGAAGCTCCGAGCACGTCTTCTGCGTCACTGGCAGCTTGTCCTCGGCCCAACTCGAGGACAACGTGGCCAAGGACATCGCGGCGGTCAGTATCAAGCGCTTCAACATGTCGGCTCCCTTCCCAATTTCGTCTTCAGATGACCGAGGCGATCCATCGCCGCTTCGCACTACCCTCCCGCGCAGATCGAGGGCCGGCGCTGAATCCACGGCCTCGCCTGCTCGAGTTGCGCGGAGA
>DATCEJ010000149.1:0-3279 GCA_036510135.1 Roseiarcus sp.
GACATCCTGCGGCTCGGAAAGCTTGCGTGGCGCAATCTTGGCGGGTTGCCTGGGTTTCGACGATTCTCCCGAGCGACCGGCAAGCTCCCCCTCGCTTCCATTCCTCAGCCGCTGCTCGCGGAGGAGCCTCTCGTAAAGCGCGGCGTGCTGACTGACGATTTCGTCCAAACTGAACGTGCTCTTGATGAGGTCGGGTCCACGCGCTCCCATTCGTTGGCCGACGGCGCGATCGTTGAGCAGCTCAAGAATCCGGTCCGCCATCGCCCTCGAATTGCGAGCCGGCGTCACATAACCGTTCCAACCATCGCGAATCACCTCCGTGCAGCCGGTTTTGTCGGTCGTCACGATCGGCATGCCACAGAGCGCCGCCTCCATAAGAGCACGAGGAATGCCTTCCCCGTAGTCGCTGGGGAAGGCGAAAACGTCCGACATCGCGAGAAGTGAAGGCACGTCCCGTCTCGACCCCGTGGCAATGACGTATTCGGAGTAAGGCGCGAGCTCCGCGTCGGTGACCGCAAAAGGACCCTCGCTCTGGCGCGGGCCGACGATCAGGAACCTCACCGACGGATGAACCTGGTGGACGAGCTCCGCAGTCTTCAGCAGGTCCAGCACCCCCTTCTCGCGCGTCACGCGGGTGACGGTGGTCACGACATCGGTTCCCGTCAGGCCGAGGTCGGCTCGCAGAGTTTCCGCCGACGGACCGCTCATCCGCGCATCCTCGAAGCCTTTGACGTCAACTCCAGCGCCGGGAATCTTGACCGATTCGCCTTTGCCGATCAGTCGGTTGCCTTCAAAGAACCCTTGGTCGCCGCGATGCTCGAACACTGTTGCGGCGGTCGTCACGCCGGCGAGACGCTGCAGCGGTCGATAAAGCAACACGCGCAGCGCGGTCGCGCCCAACGATCTCGAGGAAAAGGTCCAAGCGAGTCCGTTGATCGTTCGCACGACGATGGTGCGAGGGTTGAAGCACGATGCGTACGGAGTGAGGATGCTCAGCTTGGTGTCGAAGGAATGGACAACATCGGCATCCACGTCGGCCAGGATTCGCCCGATCTGACGCCAGGCGCGCAAATCGGAGAGCGGATCCCAGAACCGACTGAAGTCGAAGCGTATGTACCTGATGCCTGCGTGCTCGAACGGCGCGGGGTCGGCGCTGGCGGCGGTTGTGACGTCGTAGCCGCGCGACGCGAGGGCGGTCAGAAACGGAATCCGCAAGTGGTGATCTTCGCCGCCGATAAAGAGCAGATGAGCCCCCATAGATGTCTCCGATCCCGCTCCTGGCGTGAGTCGCGCCGGACTTCCGGCCGAAGATGCGCCTGATCTTGGCGCATCATAGCCGCAGTTCTTGGACGACCGCATCGTGTTTCTTCATACCGAGAAAGTTGTACGCCATCCTCCGCACGATCACTGAACCCGCTCGAAAACGTGCTTTGGCTAGCGCCGCGCCGCGCCGCACCGAACTACGGTTCACTGAGCTGGCGCCGCCAATCTGGACAGTTCGATAAGTGGATTTTCTGCCTGACAGCGGCGACAGTCGCCGAGGATCAGGAGATTAGATGACGAAGCGCAGCCGTCGAAACACACCGGCTTTCAAGGCGAAAGTGGCTCTGGCCGCAATCAAAGGGGAGAAGACGCTGGCCGAATTGGCGCAGCAGTTCGATGTCCACCCCAATCAAATCACGCAATGGAAGGGCCAGCTTCTCGAAGGGGCAGCCGAGGTTTTCGGACATGGCAGGATAGAGGTCGGGCAGGCGCCGGTCGATTTGAAGGCCCTCCACGCGAAGATCGGAGAACTGGCGCTGGAGAACGATTTTTTGGAAGGCGCGCTCACCAAAGCCGGTTTGTTGAGCGCAAAGCGATGATCGACAAAGCTCACGATCTTCCTATTTCCCGCCCGGCGAAGGTTCTGAGCATCAACCGGGCTCGGTCTACTATCGGCCGCGCCCGGTCTCGCCCGAGGACTTGGCGCTCATGCGGCGGATCGACGAACTGCATCTGGAGCGCCCCTTCGCGGGCGCTCGCACGCTGCGCGATTTTCTCGGCCGCGAGGGCGTTGCGATCGGTCGCCGGCATGTCGCGACCTTGATGAAGCGCATGGGAATCGAAGCGATCTATCGCCGGCCAAACACGTCCAAACCCGCGCCCGGCCACAAGATCTACCCGTATCTGTTGCGAGGCGTGAAGGTCGAGCGGCCGAACCAGGTCTGGGCGACCGACATCACGTATATTCCGATGGCGCGTGGCTTCGTCTATCTGGTCGCCGTCGTCGACTGGCTCAGCCGGCGCGTGCTTTCCCATCGGGTGTCGATCACGATGGAGGCCGGCTTCTGCATCGAGGCTCTCGAAGAGGCCATCGGCAAATACGGCAAGCCTGAGATCTTCAACAGCGACCAGGGCGGCCAGTTCACCAGTGAGGCGTTCACCGGCGTCTTGCTCGAGAACGAGATCGCCATCAGCATGGACGGCAAGGGCTCGTGGCGCGACAACGTTTGTCGAGCGGCTCTGGAGATCCGTGAAGTACGAAGAGGTGTACCTCAAAGCCTACGACACGGTCGCCAACGCACGCGCCTCGCTGGCCAGATACCTCGACTTCTACAATCGCCAATGCCCCCATTCCAGCCTTGACCGAAGGACGCCGGACGAGGCCTACTTCACACCGCAGTCCCTCGCGGCGGTCGCATGAAAGTTCCGCCGCCGCATAGAGATTGGGCCTCCGGTCGGACTACGCCCTCCCTCCGTCCCAAACCTATGCGGCAAAAAACACCTCAAACCTGGCAGGACGACACATTTCCTCTCGTGCGGCAATACGGTTGGGACGCCGAGCTCCCCGATCTGCTCGGGCGCTCGCGACGCACTGCCCAAACACGGAACTCGCCAGCGGTTCTGCATCGGCCAGGTTTGCAAAATGATGGTCATTTCGCGCGGTCGTTTCGCGCTTCCTGGAACTTCACCTCTCCTTAAACGCCTCGGATCTGATTTTGGCCAAGGGCGAGAGCAAATAGTCGATCACGCGGCGGGAGTCGGTCCGAATTTCTACGGCGACCGTCATACCCGGGCTCAACGGGATAGCCGCATTGTCAATTTTCATCGCGGTTTCGTCGAGAGACACAGTCACCGGAAAAACGAAGCTTTCGGGTTGACCGGGGGCGGTGGGCGCCTCGGGCGCCACATTGGCCGTTGCTGTGGCGTTGGCGAGCCCGCGCTTGGCGTCTTGCTCGGCGACCGCCGCGGAAGCGATGTTGACCACCTTGCCATCCAGCGCGCCGAAACGAGTGAACG
>DATCEJ010000150.1:0-3492 GCA_036510135.1 Roseiarcus sp.
GTCGCGGTCAATCTCCTGATGTCGCTGTTTGTCCTGCCGCGCATGGACGCGTCTTTTCTTGAGAAGCCGTAATGGGGCGAGACCTCGCTCCCCGCGGTCGGAGGCGTCTGGGCGGTCGTGACCGCGCTTTTTGTCGCCATCGTTGTTCTCGTCGCCGTCAACTATCGGCGCCTGCCGGCGTTGCGCGACAGCATGGACGCAGGCGCGAACGCCTCGGTGTTGCCGGTGCTGAGCGTCGCCAGCCTGGTCGGCTTCGGCTCCGTCGTCGCCGCGTTGCCTGCGTTTTCGATGGTGCGCGATTGGGTGCTCGGTATCGAGGGCGGACCGCTGGTGTCATTGGCGGTCGCCACCAATGTGCTCGCGTCCTTGACAGGTTCGGCCTCGGGGGGACTCACGATTGCGCTCGACGCTTTGGGCGCGACCTATCTGAAGATCGCCCATGAGCAGGGCATCGACCCTGGACTTCTGCATCGCGTGGCGGTGATCGGCGCCGGAACGCTGGACAGCCTGCCCCACAACGGCGCCGTGGTGACGCTGCTCGCCGTCTGCAATTCGACCCACCGCGAGAGCTATCTCGACATCGTCATGGTGTCGATCGTCGGCGGCCTGTTGGCGCTCGCCGTGGTGATCGGGCTTGGGAGCACGGTCGGATATTTCTGAGTTCGCGGGATAGCGTCGCCGCCGCAGTCTTCGCAGGCACGGCCCCCTCTCCTACGGGAGAGGGGCAGGGGTGAGGGTTCGCGCGAAGCGCGCCTCGCGCTTGCGGACGCCCTCATCCGGCCGGCTACGCCGGCCACCTTCTCCCGGAGGGAGAAGGGAGAGAGCGTCAACTCATACTCATCCGACTACCGCACGAACGTATAGCGGAAGCGGTCGCCGTCGAGAGACACCAGGCCCGTGGTCGGATTTGGAAAATGGATCGGCAGGACGAACGCGCCGGTGTCGGCGACTTGCCCTAGAAGAAGCCGCCGCGATTGCGCCGCCTGCACCGGGTCAAAATCAAAGATGGTCGACCAGTCCGGCTCCCGGCATTGAAGCGCATGGTGCATCAGGTCGCCGGTGACCACCGCCTCCTGACCCTGCGAGCGGATCATCACGCAGCAATGGCATGGCGAATGGCCGGGGGTCGGGATAAGCGTGAAATTGTCATCGAGCTGGAACGCATCGTCGACCAGCAGCGCCTGTCCCGCCTCGACGACCGGCCGGCAATTGTAGCTCCATGAGTTTCCGGGCGGGGCGCCCTGCATCATTCCTGGCGGCGTCTCTCCACGCGCGGTCGTCGCCTCCCACTGAGCGTACTCGTCCTTGTGAAAGATGTATTTCGCGTTCGGGAACGTCGGCGTCCAGCGGCCATTGCGAAGCATCGTGTTCCAGCCGGTGTGGTCGAAATGCAGATGCGTGCAGAAGACGTGCGTGATGTCCTCGAGGCGCAAGCCCGCGGCGTGGAGATTGTCGAGCCACGGTTTCTTGGGGAAGTCGTAAGGGGCCGGATAGCCCTTGTCCTCGCCGGTGCACGTGTCGATCAGGATGATGTGCCTGGGCGTGCGCACGAGGAACGTCTGATAGGTGATCACCATGCGCCCGCTGGCGGGATCGAACACGATGGGATCGAGTTCAGCGAGACGGCGACGCCCGATGTCGGGATCATAGGCGGGGAACATTGCCTCGGGCTTCCGCCAGGGACCGTCGCGCTCGATGAGGCTCGTGATGGTGATCTCGCCGACCTTGAGCGCTTTCATGACGGTTCCCTTGGGGCGCTGATCCCCTCTCCCACGGGAGAGGGGTCGGGGTGAGGGTTCGCGCGAAGCGCGCTTTTGTCGAGGCGACGTCCCCTCATCCGGCCGGCTATGCCGGCCACCTTCTCCCGGAGGGAGAAGGGAAGAGGGCGCTAGGCGGCGGCCACAGCCGTAGGCTGCCGCGCGCGATAGAGCGTGATGTAGAAAACCGGCAGCACAAGAAGCGTGAGCAGGGTGGCGACGAACAGGCCGCCCATGATGGCGAAAGCCATCGGGCCCCAGAACACCGTCGGCGCGATTGGGATCAGGCCGAGCACGGTCGAGACCGCCGTCAGCATGATCGGGCGGAAGCGCGACAGCGTCGCCTCGACCACCGCGGTCCAGATGTCGCGTCCCTGCGCGCGCTCGGTCTCGATCTGGTCAATCAGAATGACGGCGTTGCGCGCAATCATGCCGACCAGCGCGAGGATGCCCAGAATCGCCACGAATCCGAGCGGCCGGTTGGCGAGCAGGAGCGCGAGAACGATGCCGATCAGTCCGAGCGGCACGGTCGCCACCACCAGCGCGACGCGCCCAAAACTGTGCAATTGCGCCATCAGGAACAGGAGCATCAGGAACAAAGCGGCCGGCAGCAGCGCGAACACCGACGCCTGCGACGCCGCGCTTTCCTCGACCGTGCCCCCGGTCGCAATGTGATAGCCGCTCGGCAGGCTCGCTTCGAGTTTCTCGATGCCCGGTTTGAGCGAAGCGACCGCGCCTTCCGGCGTCGCGGCGTCGCGCACGTCGGCTTGAACCGTGAGGGTCGGGACCCTGTCGCGCCGCCAGATCAGCGGGTATTCCTGATCGAAATCGAAGGTTGCGATCTGGCTCAGCGGCACAGTGCGGCCGCCGGGAAGCGGCAGTTGCAGCGAGCGCAGGGTGGAGAGCGAGACGCGCTGCTCGTCGTTGGCGCGCGCAACGACATTGACGAGATAGATGCCGTCGCGAACCTGAGTGATCGGCGCGCCCGACATCACGGCGTTGAGCGTTTCGGCAAGCGCCTGCGAGCTTAAGCCCAGCAGGCGCGCCTGATCCTGGTCGATCCGGACACGGACTTCACGCGCGGGCTCCATCCAGTCGAAATTGACGAGGCGGAGATTAGAATTCTCGCCCATTGTCTGGCCGAGCTTGAGCGCGATCTCGCGCACCTGCGCGGGGTCTGGCCCGCTCACCCGATATTGCACCGGCCATCCGACCGGCGGTCCAAGCTCGAGCGGCGACACCCGCGCAACCGCGTTCGGCAGCTGCTCAGCGAGCGCTTTCTCGAGCTTGGCGTGGAGCCGGTCGCGCGCCGCAACGTCCTTCGCGATCACCACGACCTGGGAGAAGAAGTCGTTCGGCAGCTTGACGTCGAGCGGCAGGTAGAAGCGGATCGCGCCGCGCCCGACATAGGTGCTCCAGCTCGCGACGTCGGGATCGTCTTTCAGCATGGCGTCGACCTTGGCTGACGCGGCTTCGCTGCCAAAGATCGAGGCGTTCTGCGGCAGGGTCAGATCGACGACCAGCTCGGGACGGTCGGAAGCCGGGAAGAACTGCCGCGGCACGTAAGGCAGCGCGAGCAGCGCCGCGGCGAAACAGGCGAGCGTCACCGCGATCGTGATCCAGCGCATCAGCATGGCGCCGACGAGGATCGAACGGAAAGCGCGCAAGACAAAGTTGGGCTCGTTGACCGCGCCATCTTTGGGCTTCTTGAGAAGCCATACACCGAGCAGCGGCG
>DATCEJ010000151.1:0-3504 GCA_036510135.1 Roseiarcus sp.
CGACGACCTGCCGGGCGAGTTTCCGCGCTTCGACGACCGGCGTGCGGGGTTAAGCTACCGGCAAGGATGGTTCGCTGGCCGAGCCAATGGAGGCGGAGGCGACATGTTCGACAGCATTGCCCATGTCGACCTCAAAACCGGAAAACGGACGACCTACTGTTTCGCCGCGGGCGAGGCTCCGGGAGAGCCGGTTTTCGTGCCCCGCTCGGCCGATGCGCCGGAAGGCGACGGCTGGGTCGTCGCGGTGGTCTATCGCGGCGCCGAGGATTGCAGCGATTTTGTCGTCTTCGACGCCGGCGGGATCGAGGCCGGACCGATCGGGATCGCCAAACTGCCGCGACGGGTTCCATTCGGTTTCCACGGCAACTGGCGGCCAGCCTGACAGGCTTTCGGCGCCCGTTCGATGACGATCGTCTTGACGGCCCCCCGCTAGCGGCGCCATCTCAATGTTTATGATTTGTTCCAATCTACCGTTACGGAACATGCCCCTCTCCAATACGATGCTTGAGGTCCGCGAGAAGGAGGAACCTAGTCATCGCCTCTGCGTTCGTGTCGCGAGTGTTTGGAGGCGGACCCATGCCGAGCAACCAGGTCGTCGAGGATCGCGCGGCGGCGCGTGCGGAGCCGGCGCAAACTGAAGTCAAGCATTACGACGGCCCGGCTGGAGGGTGGGGGTCCCTGCGAGGCATCGCCAGCATATTCGGCGAGGAGTGGCCGACTCCGGGGGCGCTCGAGACGCTGGCGCGGCAGAATAAGCCGCATGGCTTCATGTGCGTCTCCTGTTCCTGGGCGAAACCCGCCGATCATCATCCCTTCGAGTTTTGCGAGAACGGCGCCAAGGCGACGTTGTGGGAGCTGACCACCCGCCGCTGCAGGCCGGAATTCTTCGCGCGCCACACGGTTTCTGAGCTTTTGTCGTGGAAGGACCATGATCTCGAGCAGGAGGGGCGCCTCACCCACCCAATGCGCTACAATCGCACGAGCGACCGCTACGAGCCCTGCCAATGGGAGGAGGCCTTTGCCGCGATCGGGACCGAGCTCAAGGCGCTCGATCCCAAATCGGTCGTCTTTTATGCGTCAGGCCGCGCAAGTTTGGAGACCTCCTACCTCTATGCGCTGATGGCGCGGATGTACGGCAACAACAATCTGCCCGACAGCTCGAACATGTGCCACGAAACGACATCGGTGGCGTTGAAGAAACTGATCGGGGTCGGGGTCGGCACGATCGTTTATGACGATCTTCAGAAGTGCGACGCCATGTTCTTTTTTGGCCAGAACACCGGGTCGAACAGCCCACGGTTTCTCCATCCGCTTCAGGAGATCGCCAAGCGAGGCGTCCCGATCGTCACCTTCAATCCGGTGCGGGAGAAAGGCCTCGAATATTTCACCAACCCTCAGAACGTCGGCGAGATGCTGACCGGGCGGGAGACCCGCATCAGCACGCAGTACCATCAAATTCGCCCCGGGGGGGACATCGCCGCCATCCTCGGCATCTGCAAGCGCGTCTTTGCGGCCGATGACGATGCGAAGCAGAATGGCCGGCGCGTGCTCGACAATGACTTCATCAAAAGTCACACGACCGGATTCGAAACGTTTGAAGCGAAGGTCCGCGAGACATCCTGGGAAGCCATAGAGGCGGAGTCCGGGCTTTCGCGTGCAGCGATCGAAGGCGCCGCGGACGTCTACGTCAAGGCGGAACGCGTCATCGGCGTCTACGGAATGGGCCTTACCCAACACGAGCACGGGTTCGAGAACATCGGAATGCTCCTGAACATGCTCCTGCTCAAGGGCAACATAGGGCGTGAGGGCGCAGGCATATCCCCGGTCCGCGGGCACTCCAACGTGCAGGGGCAGCGGACCGTCGGCATCGCGTCGAAGCCGGAGCTCGTGCCGCTCGACAAATATGCCGCGCAGTTCGACTTCGAGCCGCCTCGCGATGAGGGACTCGACACGGTCAAAACTTGCGAAGGCATTCTCGCGGGCAAGGTCCGGGCGTTCATCGGACTCGGCGGCAATTTTATCCGCGCCATCCCCGAAAGGGCGAAAATGGAGGAGGCTTGGCCGCGCATGCGCCTCACTGTCCAGGTCGCGACGAAACTCAACCGCAGTCACCTGATCAACGGCGAGGTCGCCTATCTGCTTCCATGTCTCGGACGAACGGAGGAGGACAACCAGAAGACCGGGCCGCAGTCGGTGTCGATGGAGGACACCTTCAGCTGCATCTATGGCTCGGTGGGCAGACGCAGCCCGGCGAGCCAGCTTCTCCGATCCGAGGTCGCCATCGTATCGGAAATAGCCAAAGCGACGTTGGCGCCAAATCCGAAGGCGAAATGGGTCGATTGGGTTGACGACTATTCTCTCATCCGCGATTGCATCGCAGAAACGTATTCGGATGAGTTCGATCGCTTCAATGACAGGATGTGGACTGCCGGGGGCTTCTATCGCGGCAATTCGGCGCGCGAGCGCATTTGGAAGACCAAAAGCGGCAAGGCGGAGTTTACGACACCGAAAACCCTCTGCGCGACCGGCTTTGACGACGCGCCAGGCCGTTACCGGCTCATCACCATGCGCAGCAACGACCAGTTCAACACGACGATCTACGGCTATAGCGACCGAATGCGCGGAATCGAGGGCACGCGCGACGTGCTCCTGATCAATCCAGAGGATATGGAGCGCGCGTCGTTGTTGGAAGGGCAGATCGTATCGCTGGTCAGCGATGCGGAGGATGGCGTCGAGCGGGAGGTTCAAGGGCTCAAAGTCACGCCTTTCTCCCTGCCCGATGGCTGCCTCGGCGGCTATTATCCCGAGATGAACCCGCTGATTCCGCTGTGGCATCACGATCATGAGTCCCACACGCCGGCCTCAAAGTCGGTCGCCGTGCGCATAAGGGCGGAAAGCGTGTCGCGCTTCGGCCATCGGACTTGAGCGGCGTCACGTCACGCGTTCCTCAGTCCGGGCGCCTTGACGCGGCGTCGGGGTGAGTTTATCTAATGTTCATGATTTGTTCCCAATCTTCCGTTACGGAACATGCCCATGAACCCAACCGTGAGCCGAACTTCCGCCGTCGATCCGCGCCATCGCCCTGAAGCGATCGCCGAACGCCTCCTGCCGGCGGACCGCAGGCGCGGACGCGGCGCCGCGACCAACGCGACCGGCCGTTTCGAGCTTCAGAAGCGCGAGGCTTTCGATGACGGCTGGACGGCCGAGGAGGCGCCAGAGCCGTTGGCGACCGAGGTCACGTGGGAAAAGCCCAGGGCCATCATCACGCGCAACGAGTCGCCGGACATTGGATTCGACCGCTCGATCAATCCCTATCGCGGCTGCGAGCACGGCTGTTTTTATTGCTACGCAAGGCCGACCCACACCTATCTGGGGCTCTCGGCCGGGCTCGACTTCGAAACCAAGCTGTTCGCCAAGGAGGGCGCCGCTGAGCTTTTGGAGCGCGAACTGGCCTCGCCCAAGTACCGGCCGGCGCCGATCGCCTTCGGCGCCAACACCGACCCC
>DATCEJ010000152.1:0-5768 GCA_036510135.1 Roseiarcus sp.
AAGCTCTGAACGGGCTGCTCTTCAACGACCCTGCCGCCTGCGAGAACGAGGACGCTGTCAGCGATCTCGTTGACGACCCCCAGCGCCGAGGAAACGAAAAGGATCGCCGTGTTGAAGTCGCGCTGCAACTCGCGGAGCAGCCGTAGGATCTGCGCAGCGACCGTCACGTCGAGAGGCTGGGTGATGTTATCGGCGACGAGGAAGGCCGGGTTGGTCACCAGCGCGTCTACAATCAACACGCGCTGCATCATTCCGCCGCTGAACTGAAACGGATATTCATGCAAGCGCTGCCGGGCCGAAGGAATTCGCACCGCGTCCAGCACGCGCAGTGTCTGCGCCTCCGCCTCTCTCCGGCTGAGGGACGGATTGACGGCGCAAAGCTTCTCCACGATCTGGGCGCCAATCGGAAGCGTCGGGTCCAGTGCGCTGCCGGGATCGGAGCCGATGTAGGCGATTTCCCGTCCGCGCAGATGTTGCATCTCGCGTTTCGGTAGGCTCATCAGGTCCCGCCCGCGGTAGAGAACACTGCCGGACGTGACCTTGAGCGGTGGCCTTATCCAGTTGACGAGCGTCCTCGAGAGCACAGTTTTTCCCGACCCACTCTCGCCGATAATGCCGATCACCTGATCTTCCGCGAGCGAGAAGGCCACGGCGCTCAGAATCGGGCGTGCGGCGCCGTTCTCGCGCTGCAACTGGACCGATAGGTCCTTGACCTCAAGGACGGTCTTGCTTGCGCTCATCCCACACCCTGCAGGAGCTTGTTGCGCGCCCGCTCGAGCGCCCCGCCCATCAGGTTGATACTGCAAAGGCTGATGGCGAGCAGGAGACCCGGAATGGTTGTGACCCACCAGGCGTTGATCAGATATTTCATGCCGTCGGCGATGATCGTGCCGAAAGTCGGCGTGGGCGGCTGGACGCCGATGCCAATGAAGCCGAGGATCGCTTCGAAGATCATCATCCGCGCGACGTCGAGAATCGCCACGAACGCGATCGGCGGCAGGATGTTCGGCGCGATGTGCACGAACAGGATTCGAGGGTCCGTCGCGCCGAGAATTTTTGCCCCCCTGACATACTCCCTGCGGCGCTCGGACAGCGTCGCGCTGCGCGCGAACCGCGCGTAGGCGGGCCACCCGGCGAGGATAAGGACGAGGATGATCGAGGCGGGAGTGGGTCTGGACACTCCGAGAATCGTGATCGCGAGAATGATGACCGGGATCGACATCTGGGCGTCAGTGAGCCGCATCAAGACAAGGCTCGCCCAACCACTCCAGTATCCGGCGACCATGCCCACCGCTGAGCCCACGAGGAACATGCCCACGACGCTGGCGACGCCGATCATCAAGGCGTTGCGCAACCCGATGAACGAGCGGACGAACAGGTCCCGGCCCAACTGGTCGGTTCCGAAGAGATGGGGCCAATGGGAGCCGTCGAGCGGCATTGGCGGCAAAAAGCGGGCGCCGATGTCGAATCGGGTCGCCGAGAGGCCGAGAATATGGGGGCCGACTATCGAAATGAACATCAGGCCGATGAAGACGACGAGGCCGACTTTGAACTCCGCGGCGCCCCACGCCTGCGCGAGCATGCCGGCGCCCAGGCCCGCTGAACGCTTGCGAGCCGGTTTGGCCGCGCCGATGGTCAGATCGCTCGCCATCAGTACTGAAGCCTCCTGTCGATATTCGACGCTGCGAAATCGACCAGGATGTTGATGCACACCAGCACCGCGCAGGAGAGGATCGCGACCGCCTGGATGATTGGAAAGTCCCGCTGGAAGACGGCGTTGATCATCAGGAGCCCGATCCCGGGATAGTTGAAAATGTACTCGACGATGAACAGGCTGCCGAGCAGGATGCCGACGATCTGGACGCCCAGCAGGTTGAGAAGCGGTATCGAGGCGTTCCTCAGGACGTGCGAGGTGATCATCCGGTAGCGCGACAGGCCGCGGACCTGTCCGACCGCGACGTAATTCTCGAGGAGGTTCGCGGCGACGGACACCGAAATCGCGCGGATCATGACCGGCGCCAGCTCCACCGCCAGCACCAGCGCTGGCAGGATCGCGTAGCTTGGTCCCTGGTAGCCGATCGCCGGCAGCCAGCCGGTCCTCGCCGAGAAGATGAGAATGAACACAATCCCGAGCCACACATTGGGGAGGGACACCAGGACGGAGCTCAGGTAAAGCGCAACCCGATAAGGCCAGCGGTTGGAATTAAGCCCCGCGGCGAGCCCGATCGGCACGGCGATGATCAGCGAGAACAGGACGCCAAGCCCCGCAAGCAGAAGGCTGTAGGGCACGGTGTTGAGAATGAGCTCGGAGACCGGCGCGCGGTTCTCGGTGTCGAACGTGGCGCTGCCTCGCGACCCGCCGGTGCTGCCGCCCTGCGCGCTGCGGACGAACGAATGACCGAAGTCGCCGTGAGCGACCTGAAGCAGATAACGGCCGAACTGCACCGGGATCGGATCGCGGAGCCCGAGCTTCTTCGCGGTCGCCTCCATGACCGACGGCGCGGTCATCGGTCCCAGCATGATGCGCACCGGATCTCCCGGCACCACGCGCAGGAGGGTGAAGATCAGAAGCGCGACGAGGAGAACGATCACGACTCCCTGCGACAGGCGCCGCAGGAAAAAATCGAGGGCGAAGATCATTATATGGGTCCCGGGGGCGGAGCCGGCCCCTTGCGGGCCGGCCCCACGTCTTCAGGTCAACTCGGCCTTGGCGAGGTCGATCGGGCCGTTCGGAAAGAAGTAGACGCCTTTGACGTTCTTCGCCATGCCGTGGAAGTTCACAGCGGAGAACAGCGAGAAACTCGGGACCTTCTTCGCGATCGTCGGGAACGTCTCCGTCTGGAGGATCTTGAGCCGCTCCTCCGGCTTGGCCGCGTTGCGCTCCTTGTCGAGCACGGCGTCAATCTCGGGGTCGTTGATGCCGCAGATCAGCGCGGCCTTGGAGTACCAGTTCGGGCGAAGCACGAGATCGGGCTCGGGCGATCCGGTGATCCATCCCACGTCGCACATGTGGCCCGGTCCCTGCCCGTCGGCGCGCCGGTAGATCGCCTGCTCCCAGGCCGCGGGCTCGAGGACGGAAAGCTTCACATCGAAGCCCTGCTCGCCGAGCATCGCGACGATCAGCTCGCCATATTCCTTGGTCTTGGCGTAGAAGCCGATCGAGGTGATGTATTCGAGCTGGGGGAGGCCTTTGCCTTTCGGGAACCCGGCCTCGGCAAGCAGCTTCTGGCTGAGCTCGGGGTTGAAATCCGGATAGCCGGGAATGTCGATGAACCCCCATTTCATTGGCGAAACGTAGCAGCTCGAAGCCTGGGCGGCGTCGCCCATCAGCGCCAGAATCTGCGATCGATCGATCGCGTGACACGCCGCCTGGCGAATCCTGACATCGTCGAACGGCTTCTTGTTGCAGCGGAAATGGAGATATTTGTTCTCCGTCGACAGGCCACGATGGACGACGACCTTCTGGTTCTTGGCGAGCGACTGATACTGCTCCGGCTCCAGCCGTTCGATGATCTGGTACTGGCCGTTCAGGAGGCCGAGAACGCGGGTGTTGGAGTCCGGGACATAGGCGTAGACGACCTCGTCGATCTTCGGCCGGCCGTCATAGTAGTCGTCGTTGGCGCGAATGATATTCTTGTCGCCATCGGTCTCGACATATTTGAAGGGTCCGGTTCCGTTGGGCCGCTTTTCGAGGGTCTTCGGATCGGCCACGTCCTTCGCCGACATCATCGGCAGGAAGCTGGCGACAAACCAATAGGCCGAGGCGGGATAGCCGTATTTTTCCGTATGGAGGCGGACGGTGTGGGGATCGACGATCTCGACATCGACCGGCCCGGGATACCAGGCCGCGGCGGGGCGCGAGGGCTGCGAGGCGTATTGCATCGTCGCTTTCACGTCCTCGGCGTCGAACTCCTTGCCGTCGTGGAACTTCACCCCCTTCCGCAGAACGAATTCGAGCGTGTTCGGATCAATCAGCTTCCAGCTGGTGGCGAGGTCGGGCAGAATCTCGTCGGTCTTCCCCTCCTGCATCGGGCAGCGGGTCAGATGGCTGAAGATGAAGGATTCGAAACTGAGCTGGCCGAGCGTCGTGTGCGAGGTCGGATCCCAGTTGCCGGTGACCGGCCCCATCGAAGCGAGCACGACAGTCTTTTTGGCCTCAGCGTAGGAGCGAGCAATGAAGGGGCTCGAAACGCTGAGACCGGCGGCGGCGGTGACGGCCGAGGCGCTATTCAGGAATTGCCGGCGTGTGCGGTCCATCGTTTGCGTACTCCCTTACCCATGTCTCTGGGTCGCGTCGGGCGAACGACCCAGATTTATGAGGCCGTTCGGCCAAAAACCGACGCCCCTCGGTTGCACGAACGGTAAGCCGACATCAGCCGTTCAGTCAACAACAAAAAGTGATGCGTCGCTATTCGGCGATGAGGACCTCCACTCCGGCGCGGTGCAGCGCGTCAGCCATAACCGGATGTGGAAGACGATCCGTGACGAGATGGGCGACCTCTTCGAGTCCGCAGACCTGCGCCATGGCGACGCGTCCAAACTTGGAGTGATCGGCGACGACCGTGACCCGCGCCGATTGGTGAATCATCGCCCTCGCAACCATGGCTTCCTCGACGTCGAAGTCCATGAAGCCGCCCGTCGCGTCGATCGCACCGACGGTCAGAATCGCGCAATCGGCGCGATATCTGCGGATCTGGTCGAGCGCGACCGAGCCCAGCACCTCACCGGTCTCTCCGCGATACTCGCCCCCGACAAGTTGCACGCGCGCCAGCGACCCCGGACGGTAGAGGTTTTGTGCGACTCCGACCGAATTCGTGATTATCATTAAGCGTCTTGGCCTCAGTTCGCAGGCCAGCGCTTGCGTCGTCGAACCCGTGTCGATCATTAGGGTATCGTCGTCCTGGAAGAGCCTCGCGGTCGTACGGGCGATGCGCTCCTTGGCGTCGGCGTTCTCGATCAGCCTCTTATGGAAAGGCGCCTCTGCCGCGGTCTGGGGTTTTTGGGCTCCGCCGTGCACCCGCCTCAGAAGGCCTCGCGCGTCCAGCCGGGCCAAATCGCGTCGTACGGTTTCACGGGATACGCCGAAGCGGGACGCGATGTCCTCCACCTTCAGTTCGCTCTCTTGTCGGGCGAGTTCAAGAATGGCCCCGCGCCGCTGCTCCGGAATCATGAAGTCCCCTGATCTTTGTTCATTTTCGCAACGGCAAATACTCTGTAGCACTCACCCACGAAATCGCGCTTGCGAACATTGGAGGCAGCAGCCTATCATGACTGAGCAGTCATGCCTACGAAATGAGCGCATCGAATATGACCGTTCGGTCATCGTCGCCCGACATCTTCGACATCGCGGTGATCGGCGCGGGGGTGGTCGGATGCGCGGTCTTCCGCGAGTTCGCGCTCGCGGGAGCGCGGACGATTATTCTTGAGCGCGACGCCGACTTTCTCAATGGCGCGAGCAAGGGCAACAGCGGATTGCTTCATACGGGATTTGACGCCCAGCCCGGGACTCTGGAGGCAAAATGCGTAAAGGACGGCTATCGGGCGTATTGTGAGGTTCGCCAGCGATTGAATCTTCCGCTCCGGAAGACCGGCGCGATGGTCATAGCATGGACGGAAGAGGAGGTCGCGAAGCTGCCGGCGATCCTTGAGCAAGCCCGCGCGAACGCGGTCGATGTTCGACCCATGAGCGCTGCTGAGGTTCGCGCCGAAGCGCCTGATCTTAACACGTCGGCAAAAGCGGGAGTTCTCGTACCAGGGGAATCCGTTAT
>DATCEJ010000153.1:0-3584 GCA_036510135.1 Roseiarcus sp.
CGGGCACGAGATCGAATTCATCCGGCGAGGCGCGGTACCATCTCCGCAACAACGCCGCCTTCACAACCTCGTGGTGATTTCCCTTTGGCGACATCGGAACGAGCTCCCCCCCGATCAGTTCGACGCGCTCGTCCTCTTCCATCACTCCGGCGGCGACCATCGCTTCCACCTCGGCAACCGTGAAGCGCCGGCGCGGCAGACCCTCTGCGGCGGATGTTACTCGGGCGACGGATCCCATGGCTCAAAATCTCCTCGCGGTTCGCCGGTCGCGGGTTTAGCTTATCACAAGCTGGGGGCGCCGTCCTGCAGTCGCCTTTGCCCGCGCGCGCCCCGTACTTGAATTAGCGGTCGCGCCGCATGAGCTTGCGGCCCCATTGAAAGACCACTACGAGTCGCAAACGGCTCGACCACTGAAGCCGCACAAAGAATCGGGGAGGACATCAATGAGGAGCTTGGCGCTCGGACTAGGCGTGCTTGGATTTGCAGCGGCGATTGCTGCGCCGGCGGCGGCAGATCCAATCAAAATCGTCATGGTCATTCACGGCTCGACCGCGAACGAATTCTGGCAGCCGGTCAAGAAGGGCTTTGAAGACGCCTGCGGCAAGATCCAGGCCGACTGTCAAATGATCTTCACCAATACGAACATGTCGGTTCAGGAAGAACTGACCAACGTCGACGCGGCGCTCGCCACCAACCCCGACGCTCTGATCCTGACGCTTCCCGACAACAACGCCTTCACCAAGGTTGTCGCGGACGCGCGAGCCAAGGGGATCATCGTCATTGCGATTAATAACGACGATGTCACGCCGGGCCACAATGCGCGCCAGTCCTACATCGGGCCGGCGTTTCTGGCTTCGGGGATCGCCCTGACGAAACAGCTGGAAACCTTGTTTCCCAAAGAGGGCCCGATCAATGTCCTGCTCGGCGTCAACGTTCCGGGGGCCAACTGGTCTGAACAGCGCGCGGCCGGCGTTGTGAAGGCTTTGGACGACTTCAAGGCGGCCAATCCAGGACGCCAGCTTACGATCACGAAACTGGACGTTGGCGCAGATCCCGCCACCACATCGGATCGCGTCGGCGCGTACCTGACCGCGCATCCCGACACGACAGCTTATATCGAGACCGGCTCGCTCGATGTCGCCGTGGCGCATTGGTTGAAGGACAACGGCATTCCGCCCGGAAAGATCATCGTCGGCGGGTTCGACGTCGAGTCCGATGTCCTGCAGGAAATGAAGTCCGGCTACATCCAGGCTCACGCCGACCAGCAACCCTACATGCAGGGCTTCATGCCGGTCATGGAAGTTTACTTGGCGAAGACCGTCGGCCTTGCGCCCTCGGACATCGACACCGGAAACGGTCTTGTGGTTCCAAGCCAGGCGGACTCGATCGCTGCGATGGCCGCGAAGGGCCTCCGCTAAGAGCGTGTCGTCATCGCGCGGACCCCGGGCTCTTGCCCGGGGGATGCGGCGGTCCCGGCGGCGGCCTTCGTTTGCCCTCCTCGGATCGCCTGCCTTTTCGAGCTCAAACCCTTGGTCGCAATGACGATGGCGGTTTGACCAGATTGCAATTTGCTCTCATCGCCACGCGGCCGAAGACCTGAATGAAAAGAGCGCTGAAGATCTACCTGGAGAAACCCGAGCTTGCCGGGGTTCTCCTCCTTGTCGTGTTGACGGCGTTCTTCGAATTCCGCTCGAACGGCATTTTCCTTTCGTATCAGAACATCCGTGGCGTGCTTGGGCTGCTGCCCGAAGTCGGGGCGGTGACGATCGGCTTCGCCATGCTGATGATTTGCGGCGAGTTCGATCTCTCGGTCGGCTCGGTTTTCGCGATCATGCCGATGAGCATCGCGCTGATGCTGAACGCCGGCGTGCCGTTCTGGCCGGCGTTCGCTGTCGGGATCCTGATCTGCGCGATCATCGGCTTTCTCAACGCGTTCATCACGCTGAGGTTCGATATTCCAAGTTTCATCACCACCCTTGGCATGCTCTTCATGGTCCGCTCGCTGACCATCGTGATGTCCGGCGGATTTCCCCCTTTGCTGGCGGTGGACAAGGTGCCGATGGCCCTGTTCACCGGCTTCATCGGCGGCGGCCTCTTCCGGGCGTCGTTCGTCTGGTTCGTGGCGCTTGTCGTGCTCGCTTCGGCGTTCATGTCGAAAACGAATTTCGGCAACTGGATCAGCGCGACGGGAGGGTTTATCGAGGCGGCGCGCTCGATGGGCATACCGGTCACGCGGGTCAAGTTCACCTGCTTCATGATGTGTTCGATCCTCGCCGGCCTTGCGGGAACGGTTCAGGTCTTTCGCCTGAAGTCGCCCTTTCCCAATCTGGGCGAGAGCCTGGAATTGCAGGCCATAGCGGGTTCGGTGATCGGCGGGGTCGCGCTCACGGGGGGCGTAGGAACCGTCTTCGGCGCCGTCGTTGGCGCGCTGCTGATCCGCGTGATCGACAACGGCCTTGTCCTGTCGCGCATCGATGCGAACTGGTTCAAATTTGCGATCGGCGCGCTCACGGTGTTTGCAGTCGTCGGCAATTCGTGGCTCAGGCGGACCGCACGCCGAATCAAGCTGGAGGTGTGAGAAGTGCTCACGCCGATCATATCGATCAGGGGCCTGCACAAATGGTATTCGGGCGTTCACGCCCTCAACGGTATTGATCTCGATATCGAACCCGGCGAAGCCATCGGACTTGTCGGCGACAATGGGGCCGGCAAATCGACCCTCATCAAAGTGCTGTCCGGGGTCGAGCTTCCTGACAGCGGCGAGATCCGAGTCGAGGGTCGACCCGCTGCGCTTCGATCGCCGAAGTCGGCGATGCGGCTCGGGATCGAGACCGTCTATCAATATAACTCCCTGGTTCCGAATATGACGGTCGCCCGCAATCTCTTCATCGGACGCGAACCGCTGACGTTTTGGGTTGGCGGCATTGGAATCATGAACCAGCGCAAGATGCGCGAGGATTCCACGCGCGCCATCGCCGACGTCGACCTTCATCTCCGTTCGCCAGACACCTTGGTCGGGGAACTTTCCGGCGGCCAGCGTCAGGGCGTCGCCATTGCGCGGGCCATGTACTTCAAGTCGAAGGTTCTCATTCTTGACGAGCCGACCAATCATCTCTCCGTCAGGGAGACATCGAAGGTGCTTGGCTTCGTGAAGGGGCTCGCGGCTCAGAACGTGACCGCCATTCTCATCAGCCACAATCTTCATCATGTCTTCGTCTCCTGCCAGCGCGTCGTCGCCATGGCGAGAGGCAAAATCGTGCTGGACAAGAGAATCGCCGACACATCGATCGATGAGATCGTGGATGTGATCTAGCCGCGACGGCTGGGGGCGACGGCTCGATAAGGGCCGGTCGGAGCTAGGTATCTTGCCGACGCTTCACGCCAGGCAACAATTAGCCGAATGACACCGCCCGCTTCCGATGTCGAAATCCTGCCCGCCGTTCTCACGGACGCCGCAAGGATTCGCGACCTGACCCGCGCGGCCTACGCCAAATGGGTCGAGCTGATCGGGCGCGAGCCGTTGCCCATGCAGGCGGACTATGAGCGCACGGTCGCCGAGCACACGATTGACCTTCTCATCGTCG
>DATCEJ010000154.1:0-2255 GCA_036510135.1 Roseiarcus sp.
GCTGGAAAATCGATCGTGGCGCGATTGAAGGCATAGTAGCTCGCGGGAAGCTGCCCCTCGGTGGCGGCAATGAAATTCATGAACTCCGTGTCGCCTTCGAGATCGAGATCAGGCCCGCAGGGGTCGTCATCCGAGACGAGCGGCAGCGCGAAAACGGCGGGCGCCGGAGGGGAGGCGGCCGCAGGCGGGGCTGAAGGCGCAGCGACGACCGGCGCGGGCAGAGGCTCCAGTGACGCCGAAGATGCGAGCGGGGGCGGCGCTGGCGGCGCGGCGGCTTCGGCTGAAGACGCAGCCTGCGTCTCGGCCGTCACGGACTCGGGAGGTTCGGTTGGCGGCAGCGAAACAGTCGGCGTCGGCGCAGCCGAGGCGTCCGGAGGAGAAAGGTCATTCATCGCCGCTTGTCCTTGAAGCGAAGCGCATCGGCCGAATGATACGCGATCCTTGCGTCGCGGCCAAAAGCACCCGAGCGCCGTTCACGTCGTGCTGCTCACAGCGACCGCGGCTTTATCCGAGAAAGTCCCTGTCAGCATGTCGGCAAAGCGGGTCGCGGGAGGCAGGCCGACCTCGAGTAAGGCCAGCGAAGGAAAGCCTTCGCCGCCGATCGTCCACCAGAAGGTCTGGGCCGCAAAGGCTCGCCTCCGCCCAAAGCGGCGCGCAGCGAGAAAGGCGGTGGAAACCTCGGCGCCGACATCGCGCGCAAGGACGCCGCCCTCGGCCAGTTGTTCGAAACCACCATCTTTGGTTGTTCGCGACTCAAGCGCTGGCATGGGCAGGGCCGCGACCTTCTCGGCGATCCGTTCCAACGTCGCGCCTGGTTCGAGCGCGTCGAGCAGGACCGCCTCGGCCGCCTCGAACCAGCCGTCGTTCGGCTCGAGTTCCGGCGGCGGCAGCGAGGCATCGCCCTCGCCCACGAAAATGGCGAGTGGAAAGGAGCGACCCACCCCGTCGACCGACGGCATGAACGCGCCGATCATCGCCTCTCCGCAAAAGTCGGCGCCGAGCCAGAACCGCCAGATCGGCGCGCGATTGTAGGTTTCGATCCACGCGTCGCCCAGCATCTGCTTCGACATCGCGACGCCCGCTTGCAACCACGGCTCCCAGGCCTCGAGAAAACGGCGCGATGCGTTCATGCCGATGAAATCGCGTTTGGCGGGGAGCTTTCCGAAAAGTCCGGCGGACATATTCAGAGCCCGTTCGGGCACTTGAACTGTCGGAGCGCCGGCATACTCAAGGGATTGGCCAGGGACGACGACGTGAACTGATAGGAGACCTCGCGCCCGAAAACGACAAAGCTCACCTTGAGCGCATTTCCGCTTTCGATCGATGAGCCGGCGTCGACGAGACGGAACAGGGCCCACGCCCCCGTGCGCTCGAGTTTGGACTGGCGGTCCGGCATGTCGGGCGCCATCACGATCGAGGCTTCGCCCGCTCCGGCGCCCGGCCATGGCACCGTCACCGGAGCATTCGCTGCGCCCTGCTGCGCGACGACGCTCGCGCCGTTGATCGTCAGTGTCGCTGTCTGGGCGTCGCTGCTCAGCGTCAGCGGCTTCACTTCGAAATTGACATTCGGCGTTGCCCCGCCGGTCGGGAAGAAGGCGTCCCGAATGTCGGCTGCTTGCTGGAATTGCCTTAACGTTGTGTCGGACAGTTTGCGCGCGAGATTCGGATTGGTGCGCCAAACCCACCTTTTCCCGCTTCTGTTCACCAGCGGGTCGAGACTGGCGGAGTAGAACTTGTCGATGATGCCGTTCGGGGCGAACAGTTTTGCGAAATCCGCGAGCGGCGTGTCCCGATCGCTCTTTGCGAACGGATAACGGTTCGCGACGATCTGCTGACAGATGCCCGTCACGTTCTGCGCCATCGCGTCGGCGATCTGGGCGACTGAACTCGCGTTGGCGTCACCGGCGGCGTCCTTGGCGACCTTGTCGATCATACCAGCAAGCGGCTGCGGCAGACGCGTTGCATTGGCTCTCAGACTCGCCACTTGCACATCCACCTGTTCGAGCGCCGGCTTGGCCTGCGCCGGATTTTCCGCCGCGAGAACGAGCTGACGGTAAAGCTCGTTCAGATTGGCGAGCAATTGGTCGATCGGCCGTGATCCCGGTGTCCCATCGACCATGATCGCGATCGGCTTGAAATAGGCCTCGATCGAAGCCCCCGGAGTCTCAGGCGGTGGATCGCCCGCCTTGCGTTGCGACTTCATCGCAAGGTCGAGGGCTTCCCTTCCGATACTGCCCAGCCGGCTGCCCGCTTTG